>WREE01000175.1 GCA_009779515.1 Symbiobacteriaceae bacterium | reverse complement strand
TCATGAAGCCGTCCATCTTAACTCTATTCTTACTTGCCCTAGTCCTCTGTCAGAGCTATGGCCATCTTTCCGCCGCCGCTACTACCACCCCCCTGATGATGGGCTATATCCACGCCAAAACCAACTACAGCGAGCTTATGGCTGCTACTAACGGTGCTATCCGACAAGTTGCTCCGGACTGGTTAGGAGTGGATGCCCTGGGTAACATACTGCTTAACGAGACGAAGTATAACGCTGCTTTTGTGGCGGAGATGCACAGCCAGGGGGTGCTGGTTATCCCTATGCTCAGTAACGGCTTCCTGCGAGACTACGGTATAACCGCCTTACATAACGGTGAAAGCTTAACCAGCCAGATAGCGGAGATGGTGTATAGCCGTGGTTTCGACGGTATCTCCTACGATATTGAAAATGTCACTGAAAAAGAGCGAGATTTACAAACCGCTTTTGTCAGGCTGCTGCGCCAAAAGATGCCAGACAAAGTCATATCGGTAGCCGTAGCAGCCAACCCCAGCGGCTGGAGTTTAGGCTGGCACGCCTCCTACGATATGGCCGCTTTAGCCGAATATGCCAGTTACCTGATGCTGATGGCCTACGATGAAGGCTATTCCGGAGGACCGGAAAGACCGGTGGCCTCCGTAGGTTGGGTGGAGCGCTGCGTCAAAGACTTATTACAAAGGGGAGCTCCGCCAGAAAAAATTGTCCTGGGTATCCCCCTCTATGGCAGAATGTGGAGTGCCGATGGCTCTTTGCTGGGACTGGGAGTAGAGCTAATTCAAGCCCAACAGGTTATCCGCTCCCCGGAGCTGCAAGATAAGGTTTTTTCCTACGATGAGGAGGCGCAGGTGGCGATAATCTCCTTTACGGCCACTGCCAGTTACCCCTTATACAGCTGGCGCTCTATCCCTCCCGGACGCTATACCCTCTACTACGAAAACGAGCGATCCCTCCAGGAGAAGATCGCTCTCATGCACAAATATAGTTTGTTGGGTTTAGGTTTCTGGTCTTTAGGGCAAGCCGATGCCGCCCTTTGGCATACATTAGTCCCTTACAGTCAGGGGCGTTTTTATGCCGACACTCAGGGGCACTGGGCAGAAAGCTCCATCAGCCACGCTATCAGTAGCGGTTGGATGCGCTGGATTCGCGACTACGACTTTCTCCCGGATATGCCGGTTATGCGCGATCAGGTAGCCGCCGCTCTAACCGGCTTCTTCCAGCTGGATACCTCAGAAAAAATGTGGGACCCTGTGCCTGTAAGCAACTCGGAGGAAGAGCCTGCGGCAGTTGTGAGCCCCAACGACGAAATTGTAGCCGTTGTAGCCGATCCTGAGGAAGAAGAGGAAGAACCTTCGCCGAAGGAGATAACGCCTACGGTCGCCCAAGAACCTTGGCTCTTTCAGGATTTAGACCGCGAGCACTGGGCATGGTCTAGTGTGCAAGCTGTTGTTCTCCAAGGTATGATGGGAGGCATCAATCTGGAGCGCACCCTCTTCGCTCCGGCGTTACCCTTCACCCGGGCGCAGTTCGCCTCCATCTTCGACCGGCTTCTCACCGCCGCCGAAGAAGCAGCCGCCGAACCTATAGATTTAGCTTGGTTGGACAACCGTTACCGGGACTTACCCGCCGATCATTGGGGGTGTATCCCTCTGCTGCGTATGGTGCAACGGGGCTTGCTGGTAGGTTACCAGGTGGAGGGCGTTTGGGAGATGCGCCCCGACGCTTCCATAAGTCGCGCCGAACTGGCCGTCATGCTGCAGCGCATGCAAAGTTGGTTTACCATATCCGAAACAGGGTGGCAGGTAGCACCGCGAGATTAGAATAGTAAGGCTCTCATCTTCCCCTGGCAAAATCTCACCTGACACTTTTACTTCCGCTTTCAATATTCGAGCAGTTACCTTGGTTGACAAATAAGTCTTTGCTTTGGGTAATAATCAGTTGTGGTATCCTCGGCGGTTTGTTCGGAGTATTGCCGGAGAGTTGACCTTTTTATTGGAAAGGGGATTTTTTTGAAGCTTATCTATGGAACCACCAACGAAGCTAAACTTATCTTCATGAAAAAGCGCCTCGAACCCCTGGGCATAGAAATACTGGGTTTGGGGGATGTAGGCGCACCCCAAAGGAAAATAGTCGAAAGTGGCAGAAGCCCTTTAGAAAACGCCAGGATTAAAGCCCTGGCGTACTACCACGAACTAAAACTACCCTTATTTTCCTGCGACAGCGGGCTATATATTGACAATCTCCCTGACCATCGTCAACCGGGGGTAAATATCCGGGGAGACAATGACCATATGGATGATGAGGAAACTATAGCTTTTTACGCGGCACTGGCTGCCGAGTTCGGCGGTAAAATGACGGCAAGATACCAAAACGCCATTTGCCTCGTTCTGGATGACCAGCAAGTGTACGAGTATATGGGGGAAGATATCGCCAGCGAGCGGTTCTACCTCGTTACTAACCCTCATCCCCAACGCCGCAAAGGTTTTCCCCTGGACAGCATCTCTATCCATATCGCAAGCGGCTTGTATTACTACGACCGTACCGCAGATAGCGATAAATATATCCCAACCGATGACGGCTTTGCTGCTTTTTTTCAGAGGGTGCTACGGTTAAAGTAACCACTAACGCCTATAGCCCCGGACAGGATAGTTAGTACTCGTACCTACAGGCATAAAGGGAGAGGTTGTTCGTGAACCCTTTTTTTAGTATTATTATACCTGTTTACAATGTGGAAGCATACCTCAGAGAGTGCGTTGATAGCGTTCTTGCCCAAAGATTTCGCGATTTCGAAATTATTTTAGTCAACGACTGTACCCCGGATGCCAGCGGTGAAATCTGTGATAGCTACGCCGCTTGTGACCCCAGGGTCAAAGTGGTTCATTTAAGTGCCAACCGGGGCTTGTCTGAAGCTAGAAATGCGGGCATGGCAGTAGCCCAGGGTCGGTATTGGGTATTTTTAGACAGCGATGATTATTGGCAAGGTCAAATATTGGGGAAAGTATACCGCATACTGCAAAAAAACCCCCACCTGGAGGTTGTGCGGGGTAGGTTTGCTTGCGTGGAAGACGGCAGCGACCAACAAACTGTTTATAGTATAGCCTTCTCCTCAAAGATCCGCAGTGGACTTTCCTTCATGAAAGAGATGTTGACCAAGGGGCTCGAACCCTCTGCTTGGCTCTATTTTTTTGCTGCGAACCTTTACCGTGAACATGACCTGCGTTTCACGGCGGGTATCCTCGCTGAAGATTATGATTGGCTACCCCGCTTTTTACCTTATGTCCGCAGCCTCGTCTGCCTAAAGGATATCTTCTATATTTACCGCACTAAACGTCCAGGTTCTCTGGTCAATGCGCAAAAGGCAGCTTACCGACTGGCGCAATCCCACGCTACTATACTCGATGCGCTAACTGCCGACATTCTGCAGCAGCCTATACTTCGAGAATACTACTCGGCCTCAATCCCTCTTCTTCTCACCTATATAGGAAAAATGGATAGAGCCGACCGTCGCAAATGGTACCAAAAGCTGCCGCAATACCACTACTTACTGCAAGGAAACTCCCGCAAAGCTAAAGCCCTTAAAATACTCATCGCTATCTTTGGTGAGCGTCATTACGGCTATCCTTTCTATCTGGCAAACTCCCTCCGCATACGGGCGAAGCATTTGATAAACTCCTTTTTAGGGGGAAATTTTGCTCATTGAGCTT
>WREE01000174.1 GCA_009779515.1 Symbiobacteriaceae bacterium | reverse complement strand
CCTTCACGAGCCAGAAGCCGATCGCGGTAAGCAGTCCGCCCATCGCGCCGAGGCCGCATTCCATGATCTTCCACGCGTTTAGTATGCCGAGATTGTTCAAGGCATTGAGCCATACTTTGCCCTTTTTATCCGGCATGAACGCGCGAATGTGTATGTAATTGAATATTAGGAAGCCAAGGATGCCGCCGAGCGCGCCGAAGCCTTGCTGACCGCACAGGCAGAGGAGTTCGTCTTAGCCTTACCGGATAAGGAAGATGCCTTCGTCTCGCAAAACGGCAGCAACTTCTCCGGTGGTCAAAAGCAACGCCTCTCCATAGCCCGCGCCCTAGTCCGTAAGCCCCGCCTCTATATCTTCGATGACAGCTTCTCGGCTTTGGACTACCGCACCGATGTCTCTCTCCGGCAGGCTCTCTACGATGAGACCAACGAGGCTACCAAGCTCATCATCGCTCAGCGGGTCAGCACCATTATGCAGGCAGACCAGATCATCGTCCTGGACGAAGGTCGCGTTGTCGGCATCGGAACCCATCGGGAGCTTTTAGAAACTTGCCAGGTCTACCAGGAAATCGTTCGCTCTCAGCTTTCCGAAGCTGAGATAGCTTAAAGGTGGTGCTAGTAGTGAACTCTGTGGAACAAATTATCGCAGCTTTCCTGAAAAGTGGCGCTCTCGAAGAAGGGAACCAGGATAGAATTGAAGCTATCCGTAAGCGCCTGACCAACCTCCCCCCACAAATGCTGGAATCAGTTTTACAACGAGCGCTAAGCGGCAACCAAGAAGGACATAACATCATGCTGGAGCGCATCGAAAACCCTCCCGCAGCCGGAAGCCCCAGCGGGCAAATTCGCACCTTCACACCTCCTACCGGAGAATCCGGGGCAAGCGCTCCCGGGGGAACCACTACCCCTCGGCCAAGCACTCCCGGGGCAACAGGCACCTCTCCTCATCCCGGTGGATTTTTCACCGTAGAAGCTCCCCAAGTGAAGCGAGGGTTAGGAGGTAACGACCTTAGCAACCCGGATCGTCCCCGCCCGATGATGCGGGGTGGCGGTGGCGGACGAGGCGGCGGTGGACATGGCTTTCGTGGCGGCATACCCGGCGAAAAGGCCAAGGATTTTAAAGGAACCGCCAAACTGTTGGTTAATTATGTCAAACCTTTCCTCCCGCTTCTGGCGGTAGTGATGGTCATCTCCATTTCCAGTACCATCCTAAGCACCAACACCCCTCGCATCATGGGACGAGCTACCGATAGCATCGTCGATTCCTTAAGCGCTACCGGTAGAGTCGATTTCTCCGCCTTACAAGCTATTTTAACAACCTTAGCTATCTTCTATTTAGGTAATGCCACCCTCTCCTTCACGCAGCAATTTTTAATGAGCGGACTCTCCCAACGGATTGTGCGTAACCTACGCAGCGAAGTCGACGCCAAGCTCTCCCGCTTACCTTTGCGTTACTACGACGATCGCACCCATGGAGAGATCCTCTCACGGGTAGTCAACGATGTAGATACGGTCAGCTCTTCCCTACAACAAGTGTTGAGCCAGGTAATCAACTCCATCATCAGTTTAACTTCCATAATGTATATGATGATCTCCCTCAGCGTTCCCATGACTTTGGTCACTCTTCTTACCGTCCCCTTATCGCTCCTCATTACTACCCAAATCACCAAGCGTTCCCAGCCTCTCTATATTGCTCAGCAACGGACTTTAGGGCAGCTAAATGGTTTGGTGGAAGAAATGTTTACCGGTCATATCGTGGTTAAAGCTTACAGCCAGGAAGAGACCAACGTGGAGCGCTTTTCGGAGATTAGCGAAAACCTGTATCAGACCGGCTGGAAAGCTCAGTTTGTCAGCGGAACCATCCACCCCCTGATCAACTTGGTCGGCAACTTAGGTTATGTTATTATCTGTATTTTCGGTGGAATTATGACCACCCGCGGGCTTATGTCTATCGGAAGAATTCAGAGCTTCCTGCAGTACAGCCGCCAGTTCAACCACCCTCTCACCCAAACTGCCAATATTGCCAATATTATGCAGTCTATTGTGGCAGCTGCTGAGCGGGTCTTCGAATTACTGGGTGAGCAAGAGCAGATAGAAGACAAGCCCGATGCTATCACCCTTACCCATGCCACCGGCGCCGTTGCCTTCCAGAATGTGCGCTTTGGCTATACCTCGGAACCGGTAATTAAAAACCTCACCTTTGAGATTAAACCGGGGCAGATGGTAGCTATCGTTGGCCCCACCGGTGCTGGTAAAACCACCATGGTAAATCTGCTTATGCGTTTCTACGAAATCCAGAGCGGAAGTATTAATATCGATGGTATAGATATTCGCGATATTAAGCGCAGCAGCTTACGCTCCCTCTTTGGTATGGTTCTTCAAGATACCTGGCTTTATAACGACAGCGTACACAGCAATATTGCTTACGGTAAACTTGATGCTACCCGTGAAGAGGTCATTGGAGCTGCTACGGCTGCCCATGCCGACCACTTTATCCGCACCATGCCTTCAGGCTATGACACCCCCTTAAACGAGGAAGCTACCAATATCTCCCAGGGGCAGCGCCAGCTTCTCACCATTGCCCGGGCGCTTCTCTCCGATCCTACCATCCTGATCCTGGATGAGGCTACCAGTTCGGTAGATACCCGCACCGAGCAGCTTATTCAGGAAGCTATGGCCACCCTTATGAAGGGACGCACCTCCTTCGTCATCGCTCACCGCCTCTCTACTATTAAAAATGCCGACCTGATTTTAGTCCTCCATAAAGGTGACATTATCGAGCAAGGGACGCATGAGGAGCTGCTGGCCAAAGAAGGGTTCTACGCCGATCTCTATAACAGCCAGTTTGCTACCGCCGGAGGAACTATCGACGAGGCTATGGGCTTGCCCAGCGCCGCTTCCATCGCTATCAACAGTGGTAATCTGTCATAGAAGGAGGATCCTCCTATGTCCCAAGCCTCCGTTGCCTCCTATATCGACCACACCTTGCTCAAACCGGAGGCTACTCCGACTGCCGTGCGTCAGCTCTGTGCTGAAGCTAAAGAATTCGGCTTTGCCTCAGTCTGTGTCAACCCCTGGCACCTCCCCTTAGTCGCTGCCGAGTTAGCCGGAAGTCAGGTAGCTCCCTGCTGCGTCATCGGTTTCCCTTTGGGGGCTAATGCTACTCTTACCAAGGTCAACGAAGCTGTGGCTGCTATAGCTGCCGGGGCTACCGAGTTGGATATGGTCATCAATATCGGCGCCGCCAAAGAAGGAGACTGGCGCATCGTCGAGGACGATATCACCGACGTGGTTAAAGCAGCAACCGGCAAAGCCCTGGTGAAAGTGATCATCGAAACTTGCCTGCTCAGCGACCGGGAAAAGGAGCTAGCTTGCCTGGTAGCTCAAAAAGCAGGCGCCACCTTCGTCAAAACCTCCACCGGCTTCTCCACCGGCGGAGCCACGGTGGCTGATGTGGAGCTGATGCGGCGCACAGTCCCCCAAATGAAAATCAAGGCTTCCGGGGGGATTCGTGACCTGGCATCCGCCCAAGCTATGATCGCTGCCGGAGCTGACCGTTTAGGCTGCAGCGCCGGAGTAGCTATCGTTAAACAGGAGCAAGCATAGTTACCCGCAAAACAGTCATCCCCCTATAGAAGCCCATGAACTGCGTTCACCCATGGCATGATCGAAACAGGCTTCTACTCTGCCACGGGAACCGTGGCTCT
>WREE01000173.1 GCA_009779515.1 Symbiobacteriaceae bacterium | reverse complement strand
GGGAGGTAGCCAGCTTCTTCCTGGAGTTCACGTATCGCCGCTTCTTCAGGAGTTTCTTCGCCTTCGATGCCACCAGCAGGTAGCTCCACGAGAGCTTGAGCTACTGGATAGCGCCACTGAGCGACCAACAGCACCGTGCCTTGGGAGGTGATGGGAACAATGATGACCGCCGCTCCTTTACGCAGGACGGCACGGTTGACTACACTACCGTCTGGGAGGCGTGCCTGATCTTCTTCAATACGAAAAATGCTGGTGCTGATTAAGGTCTTGCCGCTTAAGCGGATTTGCTCTAAGTTGCGCATATACGCACCTCCTTAGGATTTAGCTAGTGCTCTGCCAACATTGGCAGTTTTAAACATGAATAAAGGTTACGGTAGACAATCCTTCAAAGCGGCAAGCTCTTGCAACAGTTGCTCTCTTTTGTCTCTTTGGTTACCGGTTGCACGGCGAAGAGCTGCCAGTATGTTTTGGCGCACTTTTATGCTGTGACGGATATATGCCTCCACTTCTTGGCTACCTCCCTGCAAATTAAGCGGTCCTACCTGTTGCTGAACCCAACTTAAGATATATGGTGTATTGCCGGGGATAACCGATATTATATGGTAGAAGTGCCTACCTTCGAAGAGGAGATGCTCCTGCTTAATTTGCCACCCCTGATCGGCTAACCAGCGGCGCAGTTCCCCTTGGTCGTTATTAGGCTGGAGTACCAGGTGACGGCAATAGGTGGGGAAGTGGGCATCCTGCTTCAGAGCCTGGTGCAAAATTTCCCGCACCAGCAAGCCTCCCATGCCGGCAATAACAATTTGCTCCTGGTCGCTGGGGTCTAAACCAACAATGCCATTTTGCTGCTTAATGGTTATCAGATGCTCCAACCCCTGCTTTCGGATATTTTCAGCGGCTGCCGCTAAAGGGAGAGGAGCAATATCTACGGCTGTTCCTCGGGGGGCAACTCCTTCGCTGATGGCTGCTAGCACCAGCAAGGCGTGGTCGCTGCCAATATCGGTTATCGCCATACCGGGGGTGAGCAGCTGGAGAATTGCCTGTAACCGGCGGGAAAGGTTGAGCGGCGGAGCTTTAGTCTTGTTCCTTTTTGTTGCGTAGGGCAATAGCATGTAAGTCCTCTCTTAGGGAGCAAAAAACTCGGGTAATATGAGGATCGAACTGTTCACCGGCATTCTCTTGGATGATGCGGATGGCTTCCTCTTCACTGAAGGCGGTTTTGTAGGGGCGTACGGAAATTAGCGCGTCGTAGACATCGACGATAGCCATCATCCTGCCCTGCAGTGGTATATCTAATCCTTGTAGTTTATGTGGATAGCCGTTACCATCCCAGCGCTCATGGTGGTAGGCGGCACATAGTTTGGCGTGGAGTAGGAACTCCTCATCTCCGGTGCGAGCGGTAATGCGTTCGATAATCCTTTCCCCTTCGATTACATGGCTTTTCATAATATCGAATTCTTCCGCGGTTAGTTTACCGGGTTTGTTTAAAATGCTATCGGAAATACTTATTTTACCTACATCGTGGAGGCGCGCTGAGGAGATAAAAGCATCTTGGTTAATCTGACGAATTTCATCGGCATATACCCCTTGCTGCAGCATGGCAGTCAGTAAAATTTGTAAATAGCTGGCTGTCCGTTCCACATGGCCGCCTGTTTCTTGGTCACGGTTCTCCACCATATCGGCGAGAACGAAGACCAGGCTGTTCTGCAGTTGCTGCAGTTTAGCAGTGCGCTCGCGGATAATCATATCGATATTGAGATGGGAATTAATGCGGTTTTGCAAAACTGGAGCCGAAAAGGGTTTGGTGATAAAGTCCACGACGCCCAGCTCAAAGCCTCGCACCTCGACAGCTGTGTCAGTCATACTGGTAAGAAACATCACGGGGATATCACTGTAGCGAGCATCGCTTTTAAGCTTTTGCAACACTTCGAAGCCATCCATTTCCGGCATGCCTATATCCAGTAAAATTAAATCCGGGTGGATATGTTCTAACAAAGCGAACATCCGTCCCCCTGAAGGCATCGTCAAGACTCGATAGTGCTCCCACAACACCTCCTCCGCCATAGCAAGGTTGGTATCGTTATCATCCACAATAAAAATAGTTTTCTGCATTTAAGCTACCACCTCTTCTTCGCGAAATCCACCGTCTTAAAACGAATTATATACTAAAAAGTGCCAACTCTCAAGAGAAAGTATGGTACTTGCTTCACGCCAATATTTACTCAACCTTACAACTGATCATGCTATAATTCCCGTAATTGCGTTAAAGCATGGGTAGGGAAGATAGTTATTTGACAGTAAAGAGCTCTATATGATAAGCTGAGGGTAGTTAGGCGAGAGAGGTGATTTATTATGCGTCATAAATGGAGCAGCGGTTTTTTTATCGCCTTGGCAGGGGTTTTATTAGTAGCCGTAGTTTGGAATTGGTACAGCCAAGGGTCGCCTCCCGATCAAGAGACAACACCACCCAGTGCCGTCGGTAAGAACTTAGCCGCAGGGGATGTAGCGCCAGAATTTTCCTTAAAGCTCCTGGATGGTACCACTTTTTCTCTTAAGGAGCAACAGGGTAAGGTGGTCTTTATCAATTTCTGGGCTACCTGGTGCAGCCCCTGTGTCGTGGAAATGCCAGATATCCAGAAGCTGTATGAGGAGTATAAAGATGTAGTTTTTCTCGGGGTCAATGTGGCTGAGCAGCAAAGCTCGGTAGTGGAGTTTTTGAACACGAGAAAGTTTACCTATCCTAACGGTATAGACCCCCAAGGGGAACTGCTGCAGAGCAAGTATCCCAGCACCGGAATCCCTTACACGGTAATTGTCGACGCCAAAGGGCGCGTCAGCACGGTTTTTCTAGGCACCCGAAATTACGCTGCTTTTAAAGCTGGCTTGCAAAAGGCATTAGGCTAAAGGGAGGTAAAGATGCGCAAGAACAATCGCCCCGGTTTTTTGCTCTTGGTGGTAGGCTTAGTCTCTCTGGCTATAGGACTTGCTCAGGGAGCCTTTCGGGAAACCATGTTTAAAGGAATACTCATATGTTTGGAGTGCATTGGGATTGGTTAAGCGCCGCCTTGTCCAAGGGACAACCTCTGTGCTAAGTAACGCTCATCTGATCGGTTTTTGGCAAGGGAGTATTTACCGAGGGAGCCTCAAGGGAGTATGTCTCCCGGGGTTGAATTGCTATTCTTGCCCAGGCGCGGTGGGGAGCTGCCCTTTGGGAGCATGGCAAACAGCTCTAGGGGGAACTCCTGCCAAATTCCCTTGGTATATTGTTGGTACCCTTCTTGTCTACGGCGCTTTGCTAGGTCGTTCTGTCTGTGGTTGGCTCTGTCCTTTTGGCTTGTGCCAAGAGTTGCTGTATAAAATTCCGGGGGTAAAATTGCCTAAAAGTAAAACCACCAGAGCGGCAAGCCGGGTTAAGTACCTGGTGCTCGCTGTTATGGTGGTTTTGCTACCTTTATACTATGCTTTAGTCCAAGGTATGACGGTACCTGCTTTCTGTAAGTATATTTGTCCTGCAGGTACTCTCACAGCAGGGATACCGTTAATGGTCAGTAATGCCCAGCTACGTTCTTTAATGGGTGCTTTATTCGGTTGGAAGGTAGGGTTACTCCTAGCCATCGTTATGGGCTGCATTATCTTTTACCGGGCTTTCTGCCGCTTCTTGTGTCCTTTAGGAGCAATTTATGGTCTCTTTAACCGGGTAGCTTTGCTCTCC
>WREE01000172.1 GCA_009779515.1 Symbiobacteriaceae bacterium | reverse complement strand
CTAATAAGTCACGGTTACACGACGATTGGGTTGTTTCAATGTAGCAGCGGTCATTTCGTAGGGGACGATGGTAATCGTCCCGCTGGAAGATGTGTACACTTACTAGACCCGGGGTCCCCGCGCACGTGTGCGTGGGGTGGGAGTCTGGGGTTTGGGGGCGGGTAACCCCCATCTAGCAGAATAGAAGCCTATGAAACAAGGTTTCACCCAGAGCATTATAGATGTGGGCTTCTGTGAGGCTGAAGACAACGTCTTCAGCCGCAGACTGAAGAAAAACCGGTTTCAGGTTCTTTGTTTCCTACCTAACTTACCTTAAAGGGATAAAAGTAACCGCTTTTTGGCATCACATGCCCGTCAAAAAGCAAACTTAATTGCAAGAACATAACTTAATTCGCCGAAGAGCGCACTCTGAAGGCGAGACGCTGAAGACAACGTCTTCAGCCGGAGAAGAAGGCTCTGTCTTGTGCAAAGCCTTGGTGAGTGTTATAATACTCCCACTTCATAATCCTAACTTTACCACAGCAAGGAGAAGGTTACTTATATGTTTTTTCCTAACCGCACCTACCACCTTGCCCGACTTACTACTTTGGGAATGGTTCTTATTTTAGCCCTCTCTTCTTGCCCCCTCTACTCCGCCGAAGTTAATCCCCTTCCGGTTTTACCCACCGTAGTTGCCATAGCTGCCGGAGAGCTTAGTAGCGTAGCCTTGAACAGTCGCGGCGAATTATACACTTGGGGTTTTAACTGGAACGGTCAGTTGGGAGATGGTATGGATGGATGGGGCTTGGCCAAGCCGAAGCCAGGTTTAATTTTACGCCAAGTGGCTTCCATCGCCGTGGGAGCAGGGCACACCTTAGCGCTGGACAACACTGGGACGCTCTACGCTTTTGGACAAGGGTGGGATGGGCAAATCGGCAGTGGCGCTGCGGGTATGCGCAGTGTGCAACGCAAACCTCTGGCCATTATGACCGATGTTAGCACCATGGCTGCAGGGGCTGCCCACAGCTTAGTGGTCACCCAGGATGGCGCCTTATACGTTTTTGGGCGAAACCGCAATGGTGAGCTTGGTTTAGGGCATACCACCAGTCAAACCAGACCACAGCTCACTGCTGTCAGCGATGTTGCTTATGTCTCTGCCGGCGATCGTCATAGCTTGGCTCTACTCACAGATGGTACCCTTTTAGCATGGGGGGATAATTACGCCGGACAACTGGGTACCGGCGACCGGGCTAGCTCTTTGCATCCGGTGGAGGTAATGAAGGATGTCCGCCAAGCCTATGCTGGAAGAATCAACAGTTTTGCCATAACCCAGGATGGCGCTCTCTGGGGTTGGGGTAGCGGTATCGCCTCCCTACGTTACCAGGGAGCTGACCCCCAGGAGGTGCAACTAACCCCCCAAAAGCTGATGAACGGAGTGAAGGAAGTTGCGATCGGTGCCAGTCATCTGCTCATTCTCACCGAAGATGGCACCCTCTTTGTCAGCGGGGAAAACTGGTTGGGGCAATTGGGTGTCTCAGCTGCCACTTTAACTGTGCCCCAACAACTGCAAAAAGGGATCACCACTATTGCCGCCGGAGGTTGGCACTCTCTAGCCGTAGATGAAAAAGGCGACCTCTTGGTGTGGGGTGACAACAGCTACGGGCAACTGGGCAATATGAACTTCAACAGCCTAACCTCCCCTACTCGCATTCAAGTCAGCGACTTATTCCCTTCAGTTCTCTATAACGGCAGCGGTGCCGGTTGGTTCGCTGTACGCCCTATATTAGCTGTAGACCGTATTGTTTTGCAGCTGGAGCCTACTTTTCGCCTGCTGGAGATTCCCTATCGCTTGCTCTATAATCGTATCCTCCAGTTTGAATATCAAGGGGATACTTATCTCCACCTTATTGGCAGTCATATATTTTACCTAAACGGTAAGCTAACCACCTTTGCTCTGGCCACCCTGGTCTACCAGGGGGAGGTCGTCTTTCAGGCTTTCGATTCCTCCGATCTTTTTAATGTCCATGTTCGCTGGGACCCTACAGCCCAGCTTTTAATTTTAGACAGCGAGTGACCAACATGACTATATATAACAGCTCTCATCTCCGCCTGGGAGTCCTGGGTGGCGCCTTCAACCCCCCCACCATAGCTCACTTAATCATCGCCGAGCATATCTTAGGTCCTTACCTGGATAAAGTTATTTTTCTCCCGGTGGGAGATGCTTATCCCAAACCGGAACTGCTTGCCGCTCACCATCGCGTAGCGATGCTGCAGGAGGCCATCGCCGGCAACCCTGGCTTTAGCCTCAGCACGAGAGAAACTGCTAGTAGCACCATTAGCTACTCTTACGATTCTCTGTTAGCTATACAGCAAGAGAACCCTAAAGCCGAACTCTATTTTCTCATGGGTAGTGACCATCTTCCGGGGTTTTACAAGTGGCACCGTGCCTCCGAGCTGATAACAGCTTTTCGTTTTCTCATATTTCCCCGAGGTAGGGAAGAACCTATGGAGTTTATCAGCCAAGATCCTTGGTTGGCTTCCTACAGCAACCGTTTCTCTGTTTGCCGCGATCACCCCCGCTTGGATATAAGTTCCACCTTAATACGGCAACGGGTGGCAGCTGGAGCCAGCATCCGCTACTTAACCCCACCTGGAGTGGAGAGCTATATCTGGCAACATGGTTTATATAAAGCACCGTAGAGGGTAAAGACTTCAGAGGATAAAAAACTCAACCGAGGTGGGTTATGATAACTGTCCGTTATGCCACTTTAGCCGATACCGCCGCCATCTCCGCTATCCATTGCAGCGATATTGTGGAATGGTACCGGAGCTATATTGACGAAACAGGTCTGCGCCAGAAGGAGGTGGCTACCTGGGAGGAGTGCTCCCTGATGGATCGTTATGCTATGGGTGGTCCTTGGATGAGCCCGGAAATGTGCGCCGTCTATTTAAACAGTCTGCTGCTCAACGACCAAATCCCTTTGGTGGCAGAAGTCGACGGCCAAGTAGTGGGGGAGCTGGAGCTTTATGTAGCCAAAGACGATCTTTATGGTATTAATGCCAACCTTTCGGTCTTTTATGTGCATCGCGACTGGCGCAGCCGGGGGATCGGCACAGTTTTACTCCAGGATGCCATCGAACTGGTTAAAGAGATTGGTTGTGAAACTCTTACCACCTACAACCCGGAAATACCCCATTACTATAATAGATTAGGGTTAGTGCCGGACAGAGAGCTGCAGCTGGTGGTGGTTCCCTGCGAAGCCGCTAGGAAGCCATATAGTATCCGCACTATGCCGTTGCCCTCCTATGAAGCGCTGCAGCCTCTTAAGCTGCTCAGCGGTCGCATTCTCTCTGCTTACCAACTCTATTACCAACTCCAGGAAGAAGCCGAGCCAGGCGCTTACGTCATTCCGGCAGCCTGGCGTCCCTCGGCTTACTCTTTTACCCTCTACACCCCTCAAGGGAAAGCTTATTGTGCCCTGAGAGATCGCAGCGGCAACGGTAGTTGGGCAACGGTGCATCTCTGGGGAGCAGCTCTGGAGCGGGAGACCATCGCCACCCTTCTGGCTCACGGTAGCAGGCTGGGCTTTGCCGCCTTACACTTTATTGTCCCTCAGGAGCTGGTCTCGGCTTTTGCTGAATTTCCCCATCATCCGGTGGTTACCTCTACGGTTATTCACTGCCTGCAGATACAGACTGTAGAAAAACCGGTTTCATGTTCTTTGTTTCCAACCTAAACTATCTTAAAGGGAT
>WREE01000171.1 GCA_009779515.1 Symbiobacteriaceae bacterium | reverse complement strand
TTTAGGAGATGCCTCTTTACTGGGAAGCATGGCTCTGGAGTTTGTCATCAATTTTTCCATCTACCCTATAGGCATCTACCCGGCATTGGTACGCTTTCTGATGTATAGCTTGATTCCTGCCGCCTTTATTACCCATATTCCTCTGCAAATGGTTCACACCTCGGTGGCTTCTCTGCTGTTCCTGGAGCTTGCCGCGACTATTTTATACTCCTGGTTTGCTTATTGGTTCTTTCATCGGGGTTTACGCCGCTACGAATCCGGCAATCTTATTGTCCTTCGGGAATAAAGAAACACTTGCCATAACCTTTACGCGTACGTTATAATTACTTTGCTGTGCTAGGTGGGGGAGTTGCGGTCCCCTGTAACCGGAATCGCATATGCCGGACTGAAAACCTGTACAGAGGGATGAAGTGTAGTATACGGCTCTACCTGTTGATATTGACCCCTGGCCTCGTGCGACGTGGCGCTGTGAACCTCGCCAGGATCGGAAGATAGCAACGATAAGCGGATTGCTGCGGGTGATGCGAGTCGTCTGGGCGAGTCACAGGCTTAAGAGCGCGAAGGAAACTTCATTTCGATGACAGGGCACAGCTTTTTCTTATTTTTTATTCATCATACCTGGGTAATTTCTAAAGACCGGGGGTGGTCGCTATAGCTTACCTGGCTTTATACCGCCAACACCGTCCACGCACCCTAGCTGAGGTGGTGGATCAAGATCACATTGTGCGCACCCTGCGTAACGCTTTAAACGAAGGCAGAATGGTTCATGCTTATCTTTTTACGGGACCGCGGGGTACCGGTAAAACATCAGTTGCCCGGGTTCTGGCTCGCTCCCTTAACTGCATCCATGGTCCCACCGCCGATCCCTGTGGCATTTGTCCTTCCTGTGTAGCTATCGATAGCGGCTCGGCAGTGGATGTACGGGAAATCGACGCTGCTTCCAACCGGGGAATCGACGATATCCGCGAACTGCGGCAGTCACTACAGTACATCGCTGAGTCTCGATATCGTATCTTTATCATCGACGAAGTGCACATGCTCTCTCCTGAGGCGTTTAACGCTCTCTTAAAAACGTTGGAAGAACCACCTCCCCAAGTGGTTTTCATATTGGCAACCACCGAAGTGCACAAAATCCCCTTAACTATTCTCTCCCGTTGTCAACGTTTCGATTTTCATCGTATCGGTAAAAAAGCGATGATTGCCCACCTGCAGCAGGTGCTGCAGAAGAGCGAGCGAGGTATAAGCTTGGAAGCTTTAGATATTTTAACGGAGCGATCCGGCGGGGGAATGCGCGACGCTCTCTCTATGCTCGATCAATGCCTTATCTTTACCTCCGGGGATATCCAGGTGGACGACTTACTGGCGGTTATCGGCTCTGTAGATCAGAGGACCATGTTTGCATTGCTCAATATGGTACTGCACAACGATATTCCCGCCATGCTATCTATCTTAGATACTATTGAAGATGCCGGTCGTGACCTGGTTCAACTCCTCTACGACCTCATGCGTCTCCTTCGCTCTCTGATGATAACTCCCCAGAGCTATGCCCACCTCCTTGCCATGAGTAGTGAGCAAGCTCTCCTGGCGTTGGATTATCTTTCTCGCGCCGAGGCTGATATGAAGTATGTGGCATGGCCACGTCTCTCCCTGGAACTGGCACTTTTGCGTATTGCCGAAGAAATACCATACGGGGGAAGAATTCAAGCTCTGGAAGCTCGCTTGGCATCCCTGGAAGCGAGGCAGGAGGGAGGAACTTCCTCTGCTCCAGCAGCTCATGTGTCCCCAGCAACCTCTACCAGAAGTCGCAGTAGTGTTAAACCGGTGGCCGTAGCAGCAACTATACCTCAGGAAAATCTTGAGGAAAGTTTAGTATCTCCCATAGCTTCATCAGCACACCTAACTCCCGAACCTCTCCCGATGCCGAAATCGGCAGCTACTCCCCGGGAAGTCGTCTCGGGGGAGAGGTGGAGTACTTTCATGGCCCAAATAAAAAGGGAAAAGGTTTCCCTCCATGGCATATTAGTTTCCGGTCGCCTGTTTGCCACCAGCAATAACTTGTGGGAGCTGGTCTTTGAGCACGATTTTCATTACAACCAAGTTAATAAACCGGAAAATAAAAATTACATTGAAGATAAGCTCTCAGCGCTCTGTGGTTCTCCTCAGAAGTTTAAGAGCTGGCTTCTGCATGAACTGGCAACCCGTGAAGCCTCTCCAGCCATAGCTAACGACGATCTTATTTACCAAGCCGCCGTAGCTCTGGTAGGAAGCGACAGAGTTCGTGTCGAAGTGTAAGAGATATAATGTTAACTATACAAAGCTAACTCTCAATTAAATTTACGCTTTGTCTTAGTATAGCGTAGTGAGGTGTAAAAAATGAACCGTAGTAGCAGACGTGCCGGTGGAGGCAGTGGCGGTGGCGATATGCAACGCATGATGCGTGAAGCGCAAAAGATGCAGCAAAAAATGCAGGAAGATATGGAAAAAGTCACCGAGGAGCTTAAGACTATGACTGTCCAAACCTCTGTGGGGGGAGGAGCGGTCACGGTGGTAGCTACCGGCGAACGGAAAATAGAGAGTATTACCTTAGATCCCTCCGCTGTCGATCCGGAAGATATCGAAATGCTCCAAGACCTGGTTTTGGCTGCTGTCAACGAAGCTCTGCGCCAGGCCGAGGAGTTGGCTAACCGGGAAATGGAAAAAGTCACCGGCAATTTAAAGATGCCCTTTTAAGCTAGTTGGTAAGTGGGAGGTATGGGGGAATGGCACAGTGGGGAGAATCGATGAACCGCTTGATCAACTTGCTGGCTCGCCTCCCGGGCATCGGACCCAAAACGGCGCAGCGGTTGGCTTTTCATTTAATTACCCAGGATATGGCTCAGGTGCAAAATTTGGCCAAAGCCATGATCGAAGCCAAAGAGCGTATGGGCTATTGCAGCATTTGTTTTCATCTAAGCGAGAAGGATCCCTGCGAAATATGTCAGGACTCGCGGCGAGACCAGAGTACCATTTGTGTGGTTTCGGATTCCCGGGATGTGTTAGCTATGGAAAAAACCCGGGAATATCCCGGGCTATATCATGTCCTGCAAGGAGCTATTATTCCTAGCGCCGGTATTGGTCCCGATCGCTTGCGTATCAAGGAGCTTGTCGCTCGCTTAACCACCGGCACGGTTACCGAGGTTATTGTGGCTACGAACCCCAATATCGAAGGAGAAACCACAGCCATGTATCTCTCCCGTCTCATCAAGCCTATGGGGGTAAGAGTCACCCGTATTGCCCACGGGTTACCTGTGGGGGGAGATTTGGAGTATGCCGATGAAGTTACCCTAACCCGCTCCCTGATGGGCAGAAGAGAGCTGAGTTAAACCAAATTGTTTTCGACTTGCTTCCAGGCGTGGAGAGGCGCCATACGCCTGGCTTCCAGTTCGCGATAACTATGGCGTATGCTGTAGTATGTGTTCATGGCACTAATCGCCATAAGCAAATGGGCTATTTCGGCATCGCTTAAGGTATACAACATATGTTGCAAAATTAAAATGACACTAGTTGGTAAGAAATATTCCAGCGGTAACAAAGGTTCGCTAAAAGAAGCATCGAGGATACCAACTTCGTTACACAGCAGGATAGCCCGTTGCTGGTAGCGAGGTTGCCCGCTACTGGGAGGGTGAGGTAACAGCTCCAACACTGCTCCCAGAATATTAACCTTTTTTAGATTGCCCTCTGCTAGCAAATAGCTACACAAGGTGTTCATATATCGTAATAACTGTTCCCCGGTTTC
>WREE01000170.1 GCA_009779515.1 Symbiobacteriaceae bacterium | reverse complement strand
GTACTCGCCGGGGATAGCAGCGCCAACGCGGACGCCTTCTTCGATGAGGTAAAGGTAAAAGCCTTCGATATAATCTTCCAGCTCTTTATCGCCTAACCAAAAAGCTACATCCGTGCCATTAACCTTTTTGTTAATGATGAGTTCACCTTCGGTTACCACGATGGAAGTATTCTCAAAAATGGTTGTACTTCCCTCAATGGCAAAGCCGAAGATAACCCCACAAGGGTTGTTGGTAAGATCGTAATTGTCGTTGTCGGTTCCGGTGTCATAGGTGCGCTTGGAGTTAGCCGCAATAACTGTAATTGTGTTTTTGCCGGCAACCAGGTCAATATCGAAAGAATAGGCATGAGTCCAACCTTCGCTCCATCTGCCGTCAAAGTTATCATAATCCAGCATCGCGAACACATTGCTGTCGTAGTCGGCACCGATGGTAAGGCTGTTGCGTAGAGCTACGGTGGTAAAGCCGGCTAGTTTGCCGTTCACATAGACCACGGCGGCATTATCTGCTGCCAGGTAGAAGGGAACGGTTACATCCTCGGCAACTTCGGCGGTGAACTGCGTCTCAAAGATATTGCCATCAATACCATAGAGATAGGTGTTGGCGGCATCCCAGATCCATTCCGCATCCATAGCCATGAGAGCAGCGTAATTGTCCCTTGTGCTCTCTAAAACTTCGCTGCCACTGAGTTGGTTATGCCAAACTTCCGGGAGGTTCCAGACGCCATCGGCGGTTGTGGCACTAACAACTGTACCATAGTCCGAGTTGCTGACGTAAGTTACCGAACCTTTACCGACAACGGATACACCGTTAAATTCGACAAACAGCGGCTCGGTTTTTTCCAAGAATTTTTCACCCAGAGTGGTAAATTCT
Organism: Symbiobacteriaceae bacterium; assembly: GCA_009779515.1. Classification (GTDB taxonomy): domain Bacteria; phylum Bacillota; class JAAYKD01; order JAAYKD01; family WRDA01; genus WREE01. Next base: position 2,910 of record WREE01000170.1, on the reverse strand, counting down.
TCAATAACGGCGTATTTACCCGGTTTAGCCAGGAAAGCGATGGTGCCACCGGTCATCATAACTTCTTCTATAGTGACAAAATCTACAGCTACGGCACTAGGGAGCGGTTCGCCATCGACTATATCTTCGGCTTTGTAGAGATGGAAGCCAACGATAAAGTCTTCAATACTATAGCCAGTAGGAGCTGTCCAAGCGGCAATGATGTCGCCATCTACGTATTTGTCGATATAGAGGGTTCCTGCAGGAGTTACCTCATCGTGCCAGTTTTGGAAGACGACAGTGTAGGTTTTACCAGCTTCGGCCACAAAGCTTACTTTGGGTAGAGCTACCGGCTCACCGTTAATACTGATATCGACAAGCTCCCAGGGAGCAGCGACTATCTCACTAAACTGCACTTTACCGACATTGACTACATTCGCGCCTAGCACAAAGCCGTTGGTGAAACTTACCACAGCCTGGGGATTTACCTGGGTTTGCCCGATATACCATTCTTTCTCCACAATGACTGTCGCAGTCTGGGGAGCAGGTTTGGTAATGCCGATCCAGATCTGGTCAAAACTTTGGGTTTTTCCATTATCCTGCATCAGCTGGGGGATGTAGTATACACCAGGAACGGTAAGGTCGGCGTAAGCGTAGTATTTGGAACAGTGCCAGCGAATGTTTACTTCGGCACCTTTGGGCAGGTTTTCGAAGATGGTAATTTTAAGAAAATCTTCGTAGCCTTTGGGGCCGTTTCCTGACTTATCGAAGGTAAACTCGCCTACGATGACACCGTCCAGTTTGATACTTACTTTTTCTTTGTTGGCAGAGATTTTAGTCCAATTGGGGAGGTTGGCGCTGTTGCCGTTGTATACGGCTTCCAGCAGATTGGTCTTGGCACCATCCAAATAGACTGGGGCTTGGTTCTTTAACAGGGCAAGGGGTTTGGAATCACCCGGAAAGCCCCCTGCCGCCATTGCCGGCGTAACTAGCGAAAATACCATCGCCAGTGCCAGAAGTAGGGCACTAAATTTCTTGCTCAATGCTTCGCACTCCTTAGATGATAGTATGCGTTGATGCTTACTGAGCAGTTGGGGAAATCGCCCGTTTTACCGCTTTGCTGGGGTGCAAAGTGGCTATACTGGGGGAGATTTCCATTTTAATGCTGCCAACATGCTACGTTGCCGGGGTGTCGTCATACTTCGCCAAGTATGTTGCATCAGCCTCCTTTGAGAGTTGCCACGGCTTAAAAAGCTACGGCATGAGGGTTTGCCAGATGAGCCTAGCGGCACTGCCAACCCCAAACAGTGCAAAAACGACTTGTAACCATATAGCCCAACGCACCGCTTTGGTGAACTGTAAGCCGTAAGTTGGGTGAAATACCTTAAACGTTGTAGACAAGGAAGGTATTTATATAAGGAAGGTTTCCTTTTTTTAGGAATGTGAATGCGTAATTATCCGACCACATACGACAACAAGGCAGATAATCCCTTTTTTTGTTTACATTACAAAACAGTTACTTTTTGTTGTCTTACAGCAAGAAGAACGGTAAAAAGACATTTAACCAAATAAAAGGGGAGGCTAAGCGGTGTCGACGGCTTTAAGTTTAACAGGAGCGCCACCTTCCAGCAGGGAATCCAGAAGAGCGAACTCGCGACGAATCTCCTTTTCTTTGTCTTTACGGTCTCCGTAAACCGCAAGGGTTACCAGGCACTGATTAGCGCCGGTGGGAATGATGGTATAAAGCAACTCCCAGCAGTAGCCATACATGGAGACATGGTAGTGAACCTTGCCGTGCGTGGCATCGCTGATGCATAGACCGCCTTTTTGTAGTTCGACTATATCGTATATGGTATCGATGACTACACTTTTAGGGTAAGGGTAGGATTTGGTTCCTTCCACAAATTCACCACCTGGCTGGTTGCTTTTTGTTTAAAGTATATATGGTTTTTCCGGATTTACAACGGTTAATTTTGTCACAAAACTAACCATCTTAAATTAAACAAATGGTTAGTTAACAGGGATAAAAGCAACCGCTTTTTGGTGACATGCGCGTTTAAAAAGCAAACGTAATTGCAAGAACATAACTTAATTCGCCGAAAGGGCGCACTCTGAAAGCGAGAGACTGAAGACTTGGTCTTCAGCCTCAAGTTTTTTGCTCTTTTTGAGGTTATTAGTTACTGGTGGATAAGTTATTCTCGATTCTGGTAGCTTTCTACCCAGGCGGTGACATCCTGGCGCCGCTCGATGGAGAGCTTGCGTAAGAGGTTGCGTATATGTATACGTACGGTTTCATCAGAGAGGTAGAGTTCGGCGGAGATAATATCGTTGCCTGCATTTTTTAGCAGGTAACGGAGCATGTCGGCTTCCCGGCGGGTGAGTTTATACTTCTGAGCGATGTCGGAGACTAAGTCATCGGAGCCGGAAAGCACTACGACCTTTTCCCGAATGGCATGGACTCGACGGGAGACATCGTGAGAGGTAAGATGCAGCTTGCGGGCAATCTCCCGTTGGCTGAACCCCTCGGTAAGGAGCATGGTGATTTCTCGTTCTTCGTCAGTGAAGGTGCTGTCTGGAGGGGCTGGTTGGCGAGCATCTAGATTAGCTATCAGGTGGCGGGTGCGCTCGGCATAATCGGCGCAGGTGGGGATAGTGGCAGCATAGCTCTCGTAATATGCCAGAGCTTCTTGACAGGCAAGAGACGCAGCCTGATGCTTAGCGGCAGCTATATAGAGCTGGCAGAGGGAGTAGGGGGCGGCAATAGATTCCATATCGGGGTTTTGGGGGTTACGTAGGGCCATCTGTTCGCGTATGGCCATAGCCTCCAGCAGCACCTCTTCGGAGGAGTCTAAGCGTTGGGTGCCCAGGTAAACCCTACCTAAGCTATCTAGGGCGCTGGCTAGTTCGCTATCATGGGCAGCCGGGCTGCGG
>WREE01000169.1 GCA_009779515.1 Symbiobacteriaceae bacterium | reverse complement strand
GATACTAAATGGACTCTGATCTCCACCTTTGTAGGTATGTGGGTCGTCCGTTTAGTAATCGCCCGTATTCTGGTAGGCTATATGGGGTGGGGACTTTCCGGTGCCTGGGTGGCGCTGGCTGCCGACCAGCTGGTACGTTCGGCCATAATTATTTATCGCTACCGCACCGGTAAGTGGAAGGAAATACAAGTATAGGGTCAAGCCCTTTCGGGAACCATAGATACATATAAGCAAAAAAAAGAAGGAGAATTTCTCCTTCTTTTTTGCTCTCCCTTTTTAGGGAACTATTTCCAGCTTAAAGACGACAGGGCGCACGCCGTCGTTGCAGGTATTAATGGTCATCCCTGGCAACTTCATCCAGTTAGGCCAAAAGCCGGGTGCCCCGTGGGCAAGGGCAAAAGCGTAACGACCAATAGCAGCCCAGGCTTCTTCGCAGAACCCTTCCGGCATTCGCCCACCGGGAGAGATATATTCGCTCCCTTTAGGGTGCCTGGTGCAGGGACCTAAGGTCGGTTGGGCATACTCCTGGGCTAACTCTTCCAGGAAAACAGTTTCTAAAACGGTGATTTTGATGTCTTTCATGGTAACAGCTCCTTTTATGTATTGTTACCGTATTATATCAGGTTAGGGGAGAATAATCTATATTTTCTGCAAGGACTACGCAGGAAAATCTATAGTATCAAGCGAATTGGAATGGCGTGGCTTTTTTGGGCAAGGGGAACTTATTGTGATCTTTCGTCTAAAGCTTCGTCCCCAACATTATACTATGAAAAGGAGCTGTATTTACGTGGTCAACTTGCACAAAGTAACCGGATGGGTTCTTGCCCTCTCCCTGATCCTGGGGTTGGCGGCACCTTGGGCTATGGCTACCCCTCTAAACGCTGATGCCCCTAAGCTCTCTCACTACACGGCTAAAAGCGGCACCATTATCGCCATCGAAAAAGGTGAGCAGTTTACCTATCTTACCGTAGAAGACGATACCCCCGGCGGGTTAGCCGTCTTGGTTCTCGGTCAGTATACTGTCTTATTGGACGACTTAGAGTTAGCGGAAGGGGCTGCTGTAACCGCTTTTATCTTGACTAACCGTCCTATGACCATGCAATACCCTCCCCACTATTATGTGAGTATTTTAGAGGCGACGCCAGAAGAAGGTATTCCTTTCGTGAAGGCAGATATCTTTGATGCCGAGCTGGTGAGCCAGGACGGGTGGCTTAAGCTCAATATCGGCGAAGATACGGTTATCACCGACTTGCAAGGCGAACCTTTCACCGGGGAGTTAGGCGGTAAGCAACTACTGGTCTTTTATGCGGTAGCTACCCGGAGTATTCCTGCTCTAACTACTCCCGAGCGCATTCTGGTTATCGATGCCCTGGTCAAGGAACCACGTGAGGATGAACCGGAGGACGCGTTTCCTCCAGCTCCCGCTAAGCTGCCTTACCTGGGTTCCTTTGTAGGGACTATTTCTAAGGTAACCAAGGATACCGAAAGCACTTTGCTGGAGGTGCAGAGTGCCACAGCAGGCTTCGTGCATCTAAAAGTTAACATGGTAACCTTCCTGTTAGATGGAGTGAAGCTGGAAGAGGGGGTCGAGATTCTCGCCTTCTTCGTCCATGGTCCCATGACTTTCATTTATCCTCCGCAGTATAACGCTTTTGCTATTTGTCTGGCGCCAGAGAACCCTGCGGTGATTAAAGGCGATACCTTTGCTCCCAGCGAAGTGCAGCAGAGGCTGCTCTCTTCCGACGGCATGCTAACGCTAACCATTGGGGAGCATACCCAAGTGTTGGATATTAAAGGAGAGCTCTACAAAGGCGCTACCATTGCCGGCAAACCTTTGTTGGTTTACTATAGTATTGCCACCCACAGTATTCCAGCCCAGGTAACTCCTACCAAGATTGTCGTTCTGGAATTATTAACCCTTACTCCTACGGTAGACCCTGCCCCACCTGCCGAGGAAGTTCCCTTGGGCGAACGGCAGTCTATTACCATGACTATCGGCTCCACCGTAGTCGGTAAAGGTCGGCTGCTTCTCCCCGAACCGCCTCTGGCACCACAAATTGTCAACGGCCGCACCATGCTGCCCTTCCGTTATCTGGTAGAAACGGTTCTCGACGGCGGCGTGACTTACGACAACCTCACCGGGCTTGTTGATGCTCGGGTGGGAGGTTACACCTTCAACATGACCCTGGGGCAGGAGGATATTCTTATCGATGGTGAGGCCATAAATTTTGGGCAAGGACCGGTAAATATTGATGGCACCGTGCTGCTGCCTGTCCGCGTCTTTGAAATCCTCTTCGAAGCTATCCGCTGGGATGCCGTCAACCAGGTGGTTACCCTCATTCCCAAAACTCCTTAGTAGATAAATGTGATTTAAGCGTCTATAAAAAGCCTCTCCGGGTAAATCCCGGAGAGGCTTTTAATGTGAGTAGCTAGAGTAAGCACTTTAGTGGGATCATTTGTCTTTCGCCTTATTTTACCGGCAAAATATAGCAATAAATTTCCAGTGATGGAGTAACTTGACAGGTAGTGAAGGCTTTTGGGCGTCGGCAAGGGAATATAACTTGTAGAATAATAAATTGATAAGCAAATTTTTATTCCAAGTTTGGAAAATGATATTTAAGAGGGTGTTATGGTGAAGAGAAAAAGGAGCTCCAGGCAAACTTGGCTTAGCTTTTGGCTAGTGGTAGTTGGTGTTGCCGTTTTATACTATTTACTGCCGAAGCGCACCCTTTCTTGGCGACATCAGGTGCCCAGAAAGCCTGAACAGGCCTTGCCCCTTCCCGAACCGGCTTCCCGGGAGATGGCCACGGCAGCATTGGAGCCGGACATGCTGCCTCTAGTGTTAACCGTAAAGGCGGCACCGCTACAGTTAGTCGTCTTCAACCAACCATACACGGTGGCTACCTGGAGTGAGTTGCTTATAAAGTTATGTGAAGAACTTATCCTTTATCGTCCCTATACGATGGCTGCTCTGGACAAAGGGTGTTCTCTTAACACCCCGGAGCAAACCTGGTTTAGTTACCAAGCTGCCGATATAAAGTTGGCTAAAGAACGTTTAACCAACGGGGTGTGGCTGGAGACAGCCGGCTCCCCTGAGGAGATAAGCCGGCTATGCCAGGCACTTTTACAACTATGCGGCTTGGCACCTGAAACCTTCTCGGTGGCAGTGTAGAAGCCCTTGAACTGCGTTCACCCATGGCATGATGGATGTAGGTTTGGGGGCGGGTAGCCCCCATCTAGCAGGTTAGAAGTCCAGGACAGTTGCTGACGGCAAGTGACTAAAGATATGGCAACGTTGTTTCGGCATGCCTGAGCTACATGGCGGTGAAAGTAACTGGGAAAGGATGAATGCTTGTGGATGAGCTTGTTAAGAAACTGGATAGCTTAGCTAGTCGTTCCAAACTGAGTAAAAAGAACCTTGCTGAGGCCGTGGATGCCTTGTGGCACTTTTACGAACTAAACCAAGATGAGGTAGCCACCGCTAGCTACCTGATGCAGTTTAAGCCGGAAGTTGCCTACCACTTTTATACAAGAGCGGCTTCTTCTTGGGAGGAAGCAGAAGCACGCAGAGTTTACCAAGCCTTCACTGCCACTGCAGGTTATACGAAAAACATCAAAAACGCCGGCACCGGAAGAGCCTTTGCTATAGCCGCCGCTTTGTTACAGCAACAAAAAGAGTATGCGCGGGATTTCCTGAGCCAAGCTTTAGCCCAAGTGGAGCGTAAAGGGCAATATAGTCAGTCGGTGTTGGTTCTTTTTGCTCAGCAGATAGAAGCTCTGGTCGGTTGGGAAGAGCTAGAGCGCTTGCATACCTTGCCTTGGGATAACGAGGAGGGGCAGCGTGTATGGTTAAATTTAAGCG
>WREE01000168.1 GCA_009779515.1 Symbiobacteriaceae bacterium | reverse complement strand
AGGAAACCATGTATCAAAGTTACCAAGTTTGGCGCCAGAACACGCAAAGGATGTGATACCATCTTAAAACACCGTTTTGATTACCATGTACATTCTGACGCTTCTTCCGATTGCCGGGTTCCCCTACAGGAGCAAGTTGTCCAAGGTATAGCCTTGGGGTTAGAAGTAATATGCTTTACCGATCATCTCGATTTAGACCCTGATGATTACCACAGCCGTTTGGAGCGTCCCGGCGACCCCCGAAGTGGCTTTTTAGACATCCCCGCTTACTACCAGAGCTTTTGCTCCTGCCAAGAGCTATATGGTGACCGTCTAACCTTGCTCTGGGGGGTGGAGATCGGTGAGGCGCACCGTTTTCCGGCGTTGGCAACCTCTCAGCTACAGCACCCCTATGATATGGTTATTGCTTCAGTACACAAGCATAGAGGCATGGACATTTCTATCCCCTGGACTTCTCTTCCCGACAATATAGATAGCTTTTATCGGGATTATTTTACATCTGTTTTACACCTGGTAACCAAGGGAGACTTTGACATCCTAGCCCACCTGGATGCCATTAAACGTTTTGCCACCCAGCATTTTGGCCCCTTTGACCCCACCCCTCACCGGGAAGTACTAGCAGAAATATTTCGTCACTTGGTTGCCAAGGGTCAAGGTCTGGAGGTTAACACCTCAGGTTGGCGCCAACCACCTCAGGAAGCTCTGCCGGGACTGCAGATATTGCGTTGGTACAAAGAATGTGGTGGTGAAATAATCACTATCGGCTCCGATAGTCACCGCTTACCCCATCTGGGACTTTATCTCGATGAAGGGAGGGAGTTAGCCCAGGCTGCCGGCTTTAAAGCTTTTGTCACTTACCGGCAGCGCACCCCTCAGTTTCACTCATGGTACGAATAAATTAACTATTTACCTGCCTCAGTCCAATGACCAAGTTGGTAGATTCAGATGGGGTTTCACCCCATACCCCGACCGTTACGGCAGGCAAAGCCTGCCTGCACTCTCTGGAACTACGTTCCAGCGCCACGCTAGCGCGTGACGGTAATTATTTGGTGCGTAGCACCAGCATAATTACTAAATAAAAAATAAAAGGAGCGATTCTTAGTGCACATTTCCAAAAAAGCACAGCTTATCTCCCCATCACCCACCCTGGCTCTTGATGCTAAAGCTAAAGCCATGGCTGCCGAAGGTATTGACGTCATCTCTTTTGGGGTAGGGGAGCCAGACTTCGATACGCCGGTAAATATCCGTGAAGCAGCTATCGCCGCCATTAACGCCGGATTCACCCGCTACACTGCCACCCCAGGTATTGACGATCTGCGCCGTGCCGTCTGCGTCAGACTCAAAGCCAACTTCGACCAGGAGTATCAACCGAACCAAATTGTTGTCTCCAACGGCGCCAAACACTCCCTCTACAATGCCTTCACCGTTTTAGTCGATGAGGGAGACGAAGTTATTCTCCCCACCCCTTGCTGGGTAAGTTACACCGAGCTCATCAAGCTCTGTGGCGGTATACCGGTCTTTGTTCATGCCACCGAAGAAAACGATTTTCTCATGACTCCGGAAGAGTTTATGGCAGCTATCACCCCCAAAACCCGCGTCCTGTGCTTAAACTCTCCCTCTAACCCCACTGGGGGGGTATATAGTGCTGCTGATCTTCAAGCCATTGCCGCCATTTGTGTCCAGCACAATATTTATGTAATTGCTGACGAAATATACGCTCAACTGCTCTACGATGGGCGGACTTATACCTCAATTTCCAGCTTTGGTCAGGAAATAAAAGACCTAACCATTATTATCAATGGTGTTTCTAAAAGCTATGCGATGACCGGTTGGCGTATTGGTTACAGCGCTTCCCATCCTGTTTTGGCAAAGGCTATGGGTGATGTGCAAAGCCATGTCACCTCCAACCCTAACTCCATTGCCCAAAAAGCCGCTATCGAAGCTCTTAACGGTCCCCAGGAATCTATAGAAGCCATGCGCGTGGAGTTTGAAAAGCGGCGCAACAAAATGGTGGAGCTAATCAATGCCATTCCCGGCTTTTCCGCCCGCACTCCCGGAGGGGCTTTCTATGTCTTCGCCAATGTTGCCAACCTCTTCGGTAAAACCCTCCGGGGAGTTAAGATAGAGGGCTCCACCGCTTTAGCCGATGTCATCCTCAAAGAGGTTAATGTAGCTGTGGTACCGGGGTTTGCCTTTGAACGGGATGAATTTATGCGCTTCTCCTATGCTACCAGCATGGAAAAAATCATCGCTGGCTTGGAACGTATTGCCAAACTCATTGCCGAAGCAGAGTAAATCCTAGCACCAAAAAAGCCGCTGAAGGTTGTCCTTCAGCGGCTCAGACTGTAGAGGAACGGTTTCATGCTCTTTGTTTCCTGCCTAAATTATCTTAAAGGGATTGAAGTATCCGCTTTTTGGCGACATGCGCGTCAAAAAGCAAACTTAATTGCAAGAACATAACTTAATTCGCCGAAGAGCGCACTCTGAGGCGAGAGGGTGAAGACTTTGTCTTCACCCTCAGCCGCTGAAGGACAACCTTCAGCGGCTTTTGTGGTAAATAAACTACCTGCGGGAGACCAGTCCTTCGTGAGCTTCCTTAAGCTTTTCGGCAATGGCAATAAATTGTGGACACTTGGGCTCGCAGAGTTTACACCCCACACAACGGGTAGCATCTTCCTGAGAGTTGGCAAGGATAGCCTGATACAACCAACGTTGCGCACGGCTAGCATCTCTTTCGGTTTCATTATATAAACGAAATACCTCTGGGATATTTACTCCCGAAGGGCAGGGGAGACAATATTGACAGTTGGTGCAAGGAACTTTAACTTTGGTGCTCCAGACGGCACGCACCCGGTCGTAAACCAGTTCGTCCTCTGGGGTTAAGACCCCTGTCTGAGCTTTCGCGAAAATTCGCAAACTGTCTTGCAACTGTTCCATGCTGCTGCTACCACTGAGAACTACCGCAACCTCCGGCTGATTATAGAGCCACATAAAGGCTTTTTCCGCCTGGTTAGCTTCAGGATAGAAATCTCCAAAAGCATTGATTACATCCTGGGGAACGTCCAAACCCAGCAAACCTCCATGCAGAGGCTCCATGGCTACTACCGGTATCCCCCGAGAGGCGATAAGACGAACTCCTTCCTGCCCCATCTGATTAAACTTGTCCAGGTAGTTATATTGCACCATAATCAATTCCCAGGGATAAGCATTTAAAAGCTCCTTTAAATGATCTGGACGTTCATGTACGGAGAAAGCTGGGTGGCGAATAACCCCTTTAGCTTTTTGCTCCGTTAGAAAGTCCAGAGCACCGCTACTTTGGGCAATCCGCCAAGTACCTTTATGCAAGTTGTGCAGCATATAGACATCGATATAGTCAGTTTGCAACCGCTTGAGCTCTTCATCTAAAAGAGCTTGCAAGTCGGCTTTGGTTTGCGTTTTTTCCGAAAGGGGGAGCTTGGTTACCAAAATAACTTTTTCCCGGTAGCCGTCCTGCAGAGCTTTACCCAGTACCTCTTCGCTACGACCGTAGGCATAGGCGGTATCTAAATAATTTACTCCATGGTCGATAGCATAGCGGATGAGCTCGATGGCAGCCTCATCATCGATATCTCGCTTACCATCTTCTAAGGTGCGTTGGGGGAGACGCATACAGCCTAAGCCAAAACGCGATACCTTGCTACTAATGTTACCCAGGGAAACATACTGCATGAAAACAACCCTTTCCAAATATTTTTATCATTATACCACGAAATTTATATCTTGGCAAAACAAAGCTGGGAGTTAGGTAAGTTTCCTGTATTTGTGAATTTTTTATAAAATACGGCAGCACCCCTTGCCAGAAAGGATATTGGGAGTTATAATTTAACTAAAGT
>WREE01000167.1 GCA_009779515.1 Symbiobacteriaceae bacterium | reverse complement strand
CCATCATGGTGTTCTTGGCATTGTGAGGCAGTTCGAACAGTTTACCTTCGATGGTGTTGGTAAAAGCTAACTGGTGGGTGTATGCTGGTTCTTGTATCCCCTTCACCAGCTCATTGGTAATAAACGAGAAGTTGAGGAGATCCCCCAGCTCTGGCAATTCATCCCGGTCATGCATTTCCTGGAGAGCCGTGAGAATACCATCGATAGCAGCAGGAAAGACTTGACTAACCCCCTCCACCGTCACTGCGCCGAGACGGTATAACAGCTGAATAAGCTGGTCTAAGGTTTCCTTATCGCAACCGGTTTGTTCGCATTTGAGAAGAGCAATACCCACTTCGGTCATGAGCTGCTGAGCATTTTGCTCGGCTGGTATAGAGGTGGAAGGCATGATATCATCATGCTGGAGTTCCTGCTTGCTAACCCCCACCACATCGATCGTGCGTTGAAGTTCTTCGGTAAGATCCTCGATGTCTCGATCGGTAATTGCCAGTAAATTTATGGTAAACCCAGCAAATTCCATAGAGCCTTCTTCGTAAGCATTTTCACCGGGATGTGGTGGTAGAGATGCTATAAGCTCGGCATGTTGGTTAACCTTATCGAGAACCAGCCAGGAGCGCACCGGCTTCATTTGACACTCTTCGTCTAAATGGACTTTCAACCAGTAGAGAGGAAACCCATCTTCGAAGTTATCGAGAATACGTTGCCACTTGGGATGGGAAGCATCCAAGGTGAAGGGAAAGTCGGGGATGATAACGGGAGCGACCTCCATGCTGGGAGGGGTAGTGGCAACAGGCTCTGCCGCAGCTCCCTGTTCCACTAGGGTAATCTTAGCTAAAATATCATCAACATCCAAAGAATCGTCGGTATGGGTGCTATTGATGATATCTAGGCAATCTTCGAGAAAATCGTGGCTGGCGAAAAGAACATCGATAATATCTTGAGACATCTCCCGCTTGCCACTGCGTACATCCTGGAGGACATCCTCCATGGTGTGCATGACCTTTTCAATTTTAGTGAACTCCATAGCGGCGGAGTTTCCCTTAATGGTATGAGCTACCCGAAAGACACTGTTGACAATTTCCGTGTCATGCTGACCGTTTTGAATGCTGATGAGGCATTCGTTGAGAAGAAGAAGGTTACTGCGTAGATCCTCAATGTAACTGACAATCATTTCTTCGAACATAGCTGCCACCTCTCGTCTGATACATGTGTTGGGGGGTTTTGTTTGTAGTTACAATTTTATCCAAATAGCAGGTGCCACCGGACGGTAGCGATGCTTTTTATTAACCATACTCTCGGAATGGCCCATGAAAAAGATACCACCCATGGTTAAATGATCGTAAAATTTGTTAATAAGAGTTTCCTGGGTTGGAGTGTCGAAGTAGATCATAACATTACGACAGAAGATGAAGTCGAAACCGTTACGAAAAGAGAAAGGGCTCATTAAGTTGAACTGGCGGTAACTGATGGTGGAAAGCACCCGCTCGTTCACCTGGTAATCGTTGCCAACCTTGTGAAAATATTTATTGAAATATTTTTGAGGAATGCCGTCGCACTCCTGAGCAGTATAGATGCCCGTGGCTGCTTTTTGCAAAATTTTCGTGTCCAGGTCGGTTGCTAGTATGCGTAAATCGTAGCCGGGAGGCAGAAGCTCCAGCATGACTAAAGCAATAGTAACCGGTTCCTGACCGGAAGAGCAGGCAGAACTCCAGATAACAATCTCTTTATTACGTTGGATTCTGGGATTCTGCTGCATAATAGTATTCATATTGTTTTGGATGTACAAAAAGTGGTTATTTTCGCGAAAAAATTCGGTGGTGTTGGTAGTCATCATATCGAGGAACTCCTGGAACTCGGTACGATTTTGTGGATGATTGATGAGTTCCCAGTATTCTTCGTATGATGCGATTCCTTTGCGGTTAAGCAGGCGGTCGATTTTAGTTTGCAGTAAGTGCTTCTTACGTTCGTCCACAAAAATACCCGTGACCTGATACAGAAGGTCGCTGAAATTGCGTAGCATGGTATCGGAATTATTTTTACCCCTGGTAGGTTGCAGAGGTGTACTTGGCTTTGGTGTAGTGCTTGAGATACAGCTCACCTCCTAGGTAGAGAGGGTATGTATAAAGTTTATATGCGTTTATTCTATCCCTTAAGGAAATAATCCTTTACCCACGACAAAAAACGACAAAAAAAGCGCCGCAGGCGCTACAGACTGAAAAAAACAGGTTTTAGGTTCTTTGTATCCTACCTAACTTACCTTAAAGGGATAAAAATAACCGCTTTTTGGCGACCTGTGCGTCAAAAAGCAAATTCAATTGCAAGAACATAACTTAATTCGCCGAAGAGCGCACTCTTAAGGCTTGAGGCTGAAGACTTTGTCTTCAGCCTCAAGCGCCGCAGGCGCTAGACAGGAATAACTTTACCATGTTGTGAACATGCAAAATCTTTACAGGCGACAAAACTTAGTATTACCTTCCTGCGTACCGCTGCTGTCGGCAGGTTTATTAAAACTCCTATATTCCGGAAAGTTTTCAACTAAGCTCGGAAATTACCATACACAAACAGTGGTTGGGGCGGCAGGACTCGAACCTACGCATGCGGGAGTCAAAGTCCCGTGCCTTACCGACTTGGCTACGCCCCAATATCACGGAGATTATAACATAAAGCTGTTTTAGGTGTCAAGAGACAAGATTGACAGAGAAAAAATCTAAGCAGACCTGTAAGCCGGGTTCTGTCCTACAAGATATGACACTTGCGAGGTGATCATTTATCTGGAGCAACAGTTACCTGCTGCTTCTAGCGACCTACCCGGGAGAACGGCGGGCAAACCGTTAGCTCGTGTTAAGTGCCATAGCCCTATCACGAACTGCTCTCCCCTATTCGGTCTTGCTTTAGGTGGGGTTTACCTAGCCAGTTGGTCACCCAACTGCTGGTGCGCTCTTACCGCACCGTTGCACCCTTACCATATAACTATGGCGGTTTATTTCTGTGGCACTTTCCTTAGAGTTACCCCCACTGGGTGTTACCCAGCACCTTTGCCCTATAAAGCCCGGACTTTCCTCGCCAGGCTCCTTTCGAAGATTCTGTCGCGATCACCCGGTCTGCTTAGAGGAACAGTCCAGCTGCTCCCCCCTTATCCTAAGACATATCATGGCATATGTCAAGTCTGAGAGATATGAAAAACCCTCTTATTGCACTATAAAAATAATTATAGTAAAATAACATAGTTGAAGGAGGGAAGCAAAATGGAAAAAGAAACCGAGGTTGCCATAGCCATACTGGATCCTAGCCTTTTAGGGGAAGAACTCATAAAAATTGATATTGCCGAAAACCGCTTGGGCGCCACTGTTTCCTTCCAACTCTCCAGGGAGCAGCTACAAAATATAGATCGGGAAGCTTTGAAAAAAACCATTGTCTACCGGCTGCGCCAGCAACGGGTTAGCTTTGGTATCGATACTTCCGCCCTGGATGGGGAGCTAGAGAGTGAAGTTAGCTACACGGTAGCTAAAGCTCTTGAGCCGGTAAATGGCGCCAACGCCATCATACACATGATCGAAAAGCCTGAGCTTACCCCTGAACTCCACGAAGATGGCTCGGTAGATTTTTATAATATTAACCTTATGATACCCATCCAAGAGGGAGACTGGTTGGGGGAAAAGGAACCTGCCACCTCCGGCACCGATGGTATGGATATCAGTGGCAGGGCGATCCGGCCTCGCCACGGAGCTGATGTTCCCCTCCTTTACGATAAGGAATCGGTAGCCGAAGAAGAAGAGCAAGGGGTCATTGTTCTCCGCGCTATCCGTAACGGGATGCTCCATTTTGTCAATGATATTGTCAGAGTTATCAATCATCAGACCTACGATGACATAGATTTTGCTACCGGTAATATCGACTTCGACGGCTCAATAACCGTCAAAGGAACCGTAGCTGACGGCTTCTCGGTGCGAGCCAGT
>WREE01000166.1 GCA_009779515.1 Symbiobacteriaceae bacterium | reverse complement strand
TCACTACCTGTAGCAGTAAAAACACCATCAAGATAAATTTCAAGATCACCATTTACAAAAATTGCATTGCGACCAGGACTACCCGCACCAGTGGGGTTAGCGTGAGTAATAGTAAGATTAGAGTTTCCATATATCGCTAAACTACCGCTATCTACATGGATCGTGTGATAATTACCACGGCCAGCTATTCGATTGTTATTAATGCTACCAATTGATATAAGAGTGGAACTTCCTTCTTTACCAATAAAACGTAGAGCAGGAGCGTTATCTCTCCCAATAAATCTAAAATTGTCTAATATTACGGTTGCATTCCCCTCTACAACGATATTGAGACCTGTAAATCCTGTAAAATTAATATCTGGATTTCCACGAAATACGATGGTTTCCACAGTATCTGAGACTTTAATAACTCTGTTGTTGAGTGCACCTGCTGCCATACCACGCAAATCAACAATTGCTTGGCGTTCGGAAATGCTCACATTGTTAGGGAGCCTAGCATCAGTATCGTATATGGCGTTTGGATAGATGGGGCTAACTTGCCAATCAGGAAAGCATGATATTACTTTCCCAAGACCTATGTTTTGACCTACAACGCTATTGGGTCTATGACCATTATCGTTGTTATAGACAACAGAAAGCGCTTCAATACTTCCCCCGTTTAAACCAAATAAAGCAGGAGTAAAACTACCCGAAACTATACTTACATTACTAATAATATACCCGTTACCACTGAACGAACCAATAAAAGGAGTGCTACTGCCTATTGGTGTCCAAGTTCCAGTCAATTCTATATCATTAGTGAGTAAATAATCCCCATCTAACGGATAGTCCTTGTGGTTACCTATTAAAACTAATTCGGCTTCTGTAGAGATAAGTTTAACGTCTGACGCGTTTGGCTTTGGTAGATTCCCTATTGGGGGGGTTCGACGATAAACAAAGTCTGTTTGGAATTTATTGTCAATTTGCCTAGAAGCATCAATATAATAATTTACCAACTGTTCGTATCGCTCCCATTCACCTACAGGTAATAATTCCCAAATTCCAACCATCTTTATAGGAGTTTTATACTCATCTATTGTCAAGATTTGACAGTCCTTAATTAAATCAAGGCTGTCATATACGCTAGCTGCCCATTCGGTTTTTGATTTATTGGCTGCAGTAATATCAGATGGGTCGAAAAAGACTGGGCGCCCGCCTACCACACTAATATTAGATTCATGCATGTTACTCCGTTCACCATACTCTTTTATAGCATTATTTATGCTAACAACAGCACCATCCCATTCATACACTGCGGATATGTCGTTGTGCTTGCTCCTATCGACGGAATAGTAACTCGCTTCAATCCATCCACCAAGGGAGTACTGAGTAATAAAGTGAGTGCCATACGTAGAAAATAATACTGATGGATGTAGTTTTCCGTTTAAGGCTTTCTCAAACCCTGGATGCAATTGTTGTTGCATAGCACTTTGTGGAATATCATTAGTATCAAGTTCGTGAATGGCTCTTCTAGTCCACGTATAGCTCTCATAATATAACTCATCAAAGGTATCTTTGATGATGCTTTTATTAATAGAGTTGACTTTTTGCTCAAATGAGGACTTAATACTCGCCTCCACAAAATATATTTTCCCTTTTACTTGGGCTTCCGCGTTGATACTAAACCCCCAACCCTTTGTTTTTTCCTGTAAGAATGACGTCATCGACCGGGTAGCAATGACATTATCTCCAGCTTCAGGAGTAGGAGTTACATATATTTTGTTTTTAAAAACATCGTATGTATCGTCTTTAAATATTGCTTCAGATGATAAATGCTTTAGATTGGTCACAATAATCTGTCTCTTTGCTGAAGGAACCGCTAACGCATTAAACCCCTTAAGCAAGTGACCCAAACCAGGGAGTTCTGGAATAGAATTAACATCACCAAGCCTGCTTTCAGATGACACTTCATCTATATATTCTATGGCGTTGCTTTGCGCATAAGATATAGCAGACACCACATGAAGCGAAGGTAGAAGAGAAGACACCATTGCAACTATAGTTAGCAGTCCGATTGTTTTTCTGGATGCTTTTATGAACATACATGTCCTCCTTACATTGATCCGTTGGAATCATTGTTTTTGTCGAAACACAGTTTTCATTGTGTTACTCTACCGCTGAAATGCCCATCAGAAGCCACATCAACAACGATTAAGGGAGGATGATATTCTAGCACCACGGAAAGTGTCTATGTTCAACCTGGCGCGAAGAGCCAAAAAATAGCCCAGGTAACACATTGAAAACTGTGTTACCTGGGCATTCATTTTAGGAGGATGAGATGATGAAAACTACCGAACCTATCCGTAACAAGCACCAAGTCCGAGAGATGGCTGCCTATTATCTTAAGAAAGGTCAGATACGAAACTACGTGTTGGTGACCATGGGACTCTATACTGCGCTCCGCATCAGTGATTTGCTACGCCTTACTTGGAGCGATGTATACGACTTTGCGAACCTGCAGTTCCACGAGAGCATCAGTATCAAGGAGAAGAAAACGGGAAAAAGCAAGGTGATAGCTCTGAACAAAGATATAATCACGGCGCTAAGTGCCTACATGAGTGCCGCTGCTCCCCAAAAACCCATCATCGACAACCAACAGACCGGTAAAGCCATAAGCCGCATTCAGGCATACCGGATAATTAGAGCTGCTGCCGAGGCTCTGAAGATGCCACAGAAGGTGTCTTGCCATTCGTTGAGGAAGACCTTCGGCTACCATCTTTGGAAAGGAGGTATTTCTCCGGTGGTCATTATGCAGGTATATAACCATAGCTCGCTGGCAGTAACCCAGAGGTACCTGGGGATTACCCAAGATGACCTTAACGAGGCATATTTAAGCTTGTCTTATAACGACTAACGATCCAACATACCATTTTTCGACATGGTTGAGGTATATTATGGCTTTATCGGACAAGTTTTTACTTCTCTGTTTTTGACAAAACTCCTTTTACAAATTTAAATTTATTAAAATATTTTTTGGTTGCTTCCTGGAAGGGAATCCTGGAGGTTTGCCTTTCTATCGAAAGGCTTATAAAAGCACCGCCATCCGGAACACCTAGACGCGCATAGACTGCCTTCACCCCGATAATACCAGGGGTGCACATCCATGCGCGTCTGCTTATTTTCTTTTACTAATTTCTACTCATACGTTTTCATTATCTTCTACATGTTATTCCTTCTACTCCCTTACCTCCCCTAACCAATCCCCAATACTACCACAAAGCGGTGCAGCAGGGCTGCCAGTTCGCCTCGGGTGGCTACACCTTGGGGATCTGCCAGGTGACCGGGTCGACCGCCGAAAATACCAGCTTCATACAGGCGTATGATGGAAGATAGAGCGTAATCGCTAATGCTCTCTTCATCCACAAAGGGGATGTAGCTTCGTACTTGGGGGAGTTCGTAGCCTAGGTAGTCGGCAATGCGACAGAGGAAGACGGCTAAGTCTTGGCGGGTAATAGCGGCTTCGGGAGCAAAGATACCTGCTCCCAAACCTACCGCCAAGCCATTTTGCTGTGCCCAGAGGACAGCATCGTGGTAGTAAGCCTCGGCTTCCACATCGCTAAACTGCTGACCCAGCGCCAGGGGTTCGGGGCTACCCGCCAAGCGGTGCATCACGGTTACAATCATCCCTCGGGTCATGGAGAGGGCGGGAGCAAACTTGGTGTTGGAGAGCCCTACCATGAGACCTTGACGATAAGCATAAATAACATCGGCGAAGAACCAGTCCTCTTCATGGATATCATCAAAAGGGTTCTCCCAGGTGATCTCCAAACCACCATGGGGTACGGTGCCATCGGGAAGATCCTGGAGATCCGCTTCCTCTTCTTCCTTAGGCTCCGGGGGAGGTTCCGTAGGCGCTATAGGGTCGGTGGGGATTTCCGTGGGAGCGCTGGTTGCCGGAGGGGTGGTAGGCTCGGTAGT
>WREE01000165.1 GCA_009779515.1 Symbiobacteriaceae bacterium | reverse complement strand
GCAGTGCTTTTGGCAATGTATATCGCTGTGGGGGAAAAGCAGGGGATACCTACCGAAAAGCTCAATGGCACTATCCAAAACGATATCCTCAAAGAATATGTAGCCCGGGGGACATATATCTTTCCCCCTCAACCTTCTATGCGGCTCATCACCGATATTTTTGCCTACTGTGCCACCCAGGTACCGGAATGGAACACCATCTCTATCTCCGGCTACCATATTCGCGAAGCAGGTTGCACCGCTGCCCAGGAAATAGCTTTTACCCTGGCTGATGGTATCGCTTATGTGGAAGCCGCCATCAAAGCAGGGCTTAAGGTGGACGATTTTGCCGGCCGCCTTTCCTTCTTCTTCAACTCCCACAACGATCTTTTTGAAGAAGTAGCCAAATTCCGAGCAGCTCGCCGCCTCTGGGCGAAGATTATGAAAGAGCGCTTTGGCTCTAACAACCCCCGTTCTCAGATGCTACGTTTTCACACCCAAACCGCTGGTTCCATGCTCACTGCTCAACAGCCCGATAACAATGTCATTCGGGTAACCTTACAAGCTCTGGCAGCAGTTTTAGGAGGTACCCAGTCGTTACACACTAACTCCCGCGATGAGGCTCTGGCTCTCCCTTCCGAAGAGTCGGTTCGTATTGCTCTGCGCACACAGCAAATTATCGCTTTCGAAAGTGGCAGCAGCGATACCATCGATCCTCTGGCAGGCTCTTATTATCTGGAATCTCTCACCAATACCCTGGAAGTAAAAGCTCAAGAGTATTTGCAAACCATCGACAACTTAGGTGGAGCTGTAGCCGCTATCGAGCGTGGTTACATGCAACAGGAGATTCAAGACAGCGCTTACCAGTGGCAGCAGGAGGTAGAAAAAGGTGACCGTATCGTGGTAGGGGTCAACCGCTTCCAAGTCCACGAAGATCCTGTTAAAGGGTTGTTACGGGTAGATCCTTCGGTAGGAGAAGCCCAGGAAGCTAAACTGCAGCAGCTTAAAGCTGCCCGTGACCAGAGTGCGGTGAGTAAAGCTCTGGAAGAGCTGCGTCAGGGAGCTCTGGGAAGTGTCAACCTTATGCCCCTCATTCTCGATGCCGTAAAGCTCTATGCCACCTTAGGTGAAATATGCGGTGTTCTCCGGGAAGTCTTTGGTGAATACCAAGCTTCGGTGAGTATCTAAACGAAAGGAGGGAAATTCCATGTCGCACCCTATACGTGTGCTCATTGCCAAACCAGGTTTAGATGGGCATGACCGTGGCGCCAAAGTTATTGCTCGCGCTTTACGCGACGCAGGTATGGAAGTTATTTATACCGGCTTACGCCAAACTCCGGAGCAGATTGTGGAAGCTGCCATACAGGAAGATGTAGCCTGTATCGGCCTCTCCTGTCTCTCCGGTGCCCATGGTCACCTCTTTCCTCAAGTGGTGCAACTGCTTAAGGAAAAAAACGCTGCCGACATTTTGGTCGTCGGTGGAGGCGTTATTCCCGATGATGATATCCCTGCTCTTAAAGCCAGCGGTATCAGTGAAATTTTTACCCCAGGTACTTCCACAGCTGTAGCGGTAGAATATATCCGTAATAATGTACGGAAATGATCTCTCTCCACTCCTCTCCCAGGAGGTCTTAGATCTTCTGGGAGGAGTTATGGGAGGGGAGCGACGAGGGTTAGCTAAAGCCATTTCTTATGTGGAAAATAGTCCTGCCCACAGTCGCCCTCTCATCGCTCATCTTTACCACCACCAGGCTCTGGGTAAGGCTCTGGTAGTAGGTATCACCGGCCCTCCCGGGGGAGGGAAGAGTACTCTTACCTCCTTTTTGGTCAAGCATTTGCGTGCGACGGGAGCTACCGTAGGTGTAATTTTAGTCGATCCCTCCTCTCCTTTTACCGGAGGAGCTTTTTTAGGTGATAGGGTGCGCATGGCGCATAGCAACAGTGACCCCGGGGTTTTTATCCGTAGTATGGGTACCAGAGGTCACCTGGGAGGGCTCTCCCTGGCTACTCAGGATACCGTCCTCCTGATGGATGCTTATGGTGTCGATTTTGTCTTTATCGAAACGGTGGGGATTGGTCAGAGCGAAACCGATATTGTACGCACTGCCGATATAACTATCGTCATTACTGTACCTGGCTTAGGAGACGAAATTCAGGTGAATAAAGCCGGCATTATGGAAATCGGTGACATTTTCGTGGTTAATAAAGCCGATTTAGACGGAGCGGAACGGGTGGTAACCGAAATAAATGTCATGCTAGATATGGCACCACGTTTAGGCAATGCACCTAATCTGCGACCGCCGGTTTTACGCACGGTGGCGAACCGAGACCGGGGAGTTGCCGAGCTGTGGGCAACTCTCCAGGAACGACTTCAGCAATTTGCCGAGATCGGGGAGTTGGCTCTACGGCGAGAGCGACGCCTTTGGCAGTCAGTTCTGGGAAGTGTTCAATTTCAAATAGAACAACAATTATCTCCGGTGCTGGCGCAACAGCGCAGCGGTATCTTAAGTCGCATTGCTGAAGGTAGCTCCTCTCCCTTTGAAGAAGCCAAGCATATTTTGCAAATTATCGAAAGGAAGTGAACATTAATGGTCTTAAAAATTGACCATCTGGGTATTGCTGTCAAAAGCATCGAAGAGACGGCGAAGTTTTATACCGAAGCGTTAGGGTTGACTTTGGTCAATATCGAAGAAGTGGAAGAGCAAAAGGTTAAAGTTGCCATGATCCCCATAGGGGAGAGCAAGTTTGAGCTGTTGGAGCCTACTTCCGAAGAAAGCACTATTCACCGCCATATCGAACAGCGTGGTGAAGGTATTGCTCATGTCGCTATTGCCGTCGATAATATTGAAGAGGCTTTAGCCAAAGCCAAAGCTGCCGGCTGCCGCTTGATTAACGAAACCCCGCAGGTGGGTGCGGGTGGAGCTAAAATTGCTTTTATCCATCCCCGATCCGCCTATGGTGTTCTCATCGAACTCTGTGAAAAGCACTAACTTAAGTTTTATCTAAGAACAGGAGTGGAGTTACTGATGACTATTGAAGAAAGGCTGCAGGAATTGGCTGCCAGGAAGGCGGCTGTGGCAGAGGGTGGAGGCGCTCGACGCATCGAACGACAGCATGCTTCAGGAAAAATGACTGCTCGGGAACGGGTGCAGAAACTCCTGGATGAAGATAGCTTTGTGGAGATTGACGCCTATGTCACCCATAGGGCTACAGCTTTTGGTATGGATACTACTGAAGCTCCTGCTGAAGGGGTAGTTACCGGGTATGGCACTATCAACGGACAGCTGGTCTATTTAGCCTCCCAGGACTTTACGGTCATCGGTGGCTCCCTGGGTGAAATGCACGCTGCCAAAATATGTAAAGTCATGGACTTGGCAGTCAAGATGGGTACCCCCTTTATTTCCATTAACGACTCCGGCGGAGCACGTATCCAGGAAGGGGTCGATGCGCTCAAAGGTTACGGGGAAATCTTTTTCCGTAACACCCTAGCTTCTGGGGTTATTCCCCAAATTTCGGTTATTATGGGACCATGTGCCGGGGGAGCGGTTTATTCCCCCGCTCTTACCGATTTCGTTTTCATGACCGATTATGCCAATATGTTTATCACCGGTCCCCAGGTTATTAAAGCGGTTACCGGTGAGGATGTTTCCGCCGACCAACTGGGAGGAGCCCAAGTCCATGCCGCTACTACCGGTGTTGCTCACTTTGCTATCCCTGGTGACGAAAACTGTCTGGAGATGGTACGCACGTTGGTAGGTTTTTTACCCTCCAACAACCTAGAAACAGCTTCAGTTTATCCAACCACCGATTCTGCTACCCGTATTGATGAAAATCTGCGTCATGTGGTACCGGACAATCCTAACCGCGCCTATGACATGCTGGATATTATTACTAATGTTGTCGACGATAACTTCTTTTTCCAAGTCCATGCTAGTTATGCCACGAATATTATCGTGGGTTTTGGCAGGTTAAACGGGCGCACCGTAGGTGTAGTGGCTAACCAACCTAAAGTTTTGGCTGGGGTATTAGATATCAACGCCTCTGATAAAGCCGCTCGTTTTGTCCGCTTCTGTGATGCTT
>WREE01000164.1 GCA_009779515.1 Symbiobacteriaceae bacterium | reverse complement strand
GTTAGGTAAAGGAAGGGCGGCAGTTCATCCAGAACCATTTTGGTTAAGGAGAAAGTGCTACCCCAAATAATGGTGATACCCATTAGGGCAAGACGGGCTTGGCTGGCAGAAGACAAGGGTAAAAACACACTCCTTTAGATAGGCAGGATACTGGCTACGTAGCTAGAATATAGACAAGGAAAAAGCTGCGGTTATATAGGTGGTGAGGGGTTGGGGTAGTTTTAACGGTGGGTGCTTTTATCATCAAAACTTTGGTTGTGCTTTTACTGCTGCTGCTGGTTATCCTAGCTCTACCTTTGCGTTACGGTGTTTATGCTGCATGGCATCAGGATAAAGGTACCTTCGATTGGTACTTAAATTGGGCGTGGGTTGTCAAACTGGATAAGCTTGTTCAGAGCCTGCAACCGCAAGAGGATACTCCTCCCGAAGATACGGCCAAGCCCCAGGGCAATGGGGTTAAGAAAAAAAGCGCCGCCGGTAGCGGGAGTCCCAGGAAACCGGAACCCCCTTCACTTACGTCCTCCCAGGAAGAGGCTTCCGCAGAATCCGCCTCGGCTGCCCGTAAAGCCAAAGCAAAGATGGAAGAACCTTTGGAAGCAACTGGTGAGAGAGAGAAGTACGCTTCGGAGACCACCTCTACCCGGGAGCAAGTCAACCAGGGATTGGCACAGCTCCAAGAGGTCTGGCAGGAACGCAGCTGGCTCTGGCGCTGGCTTATCCGTTTTGGTGGCACACTGCACCTTACCCCTCTGTATATTCAAGGTTCTTTGGGTTTGGACGACCCTTACCAAACCAACTCGGCTTTTCGCCACTTTTTTCTGCTCCGCGGTTTCCTACCTTCGGGGATTCGTTTAGAGCTAGCCCCCGATTACCGCAGCAGCAGGGTAGAGGTGCAACTGCAACTTTCCGGTTGGCTGTCACCGTTGCATTTCCTGGCAGTTACGGGGGTCTTTTTACTAGATCGTACCAGTTGGCGTCTCTGGCGCTTACTTAGGCAGTGAGATATTTTAAGCAAACGTTTTCGCAAAAACAGCTCTTAATTCGCCGAAGAGCGCACTCTTAAGGGGAGAGATCGAGGAGCCCCTGCTAAATTGATAAGAACGGAGTGGTTTGGTGAACCGAGAATACTTGGAAACTTTACTAAGAGACTTTGGGCACATGCTAACTACCGAGACCGTTATAGGCAGTCCGCTGGTATTTGGTCAAGTAACCATTGTGCCGGTGGTTACCGTCTCCTTTGGCTTCGGTAGTGGCGGTGGCGGTCGTAGCGGGGAAGGGGAAAGCAGTCCCCTGGCTACCGGGGCTACTGCAGGAGCGAAACTGACTCCGGTGGCTTTTCTCTCGATTCACGAAGATGGCTCGGTGAACTTGCACCACGTCAAATACCGGGACGGGTTTAGTGCGGTCGATCGTTTGCTGGAAATGGCACCCGGACTTTTGGATAAGATAAGCTACGGGGTTAACCGGATGCGAACCAAGAGTGAGAAGAGTGCCTCGGAAACAGAGGATACTGCGGCAGTAGACCCGGTAACCGAAGCTCTGGGAGAGATCCTCCAGACCAACGATGCAGAAAAAGAGCATGTAACAGTTATTGCTAAACCTGAGATATAAAAAGCCGAGGCTTTTGGAGGTGAACAAAGGTGGCATATCTCTTTCCAGTGGTAGGGTATCTTATGGGAGCTATCCCGATGGCGTATTTGGTTACCCGCTATGTTGCCGGCATTGATATTCGTCAGGAGGGAAGTGGTAATGTAGGTGCCACCAACGTGCAACGCACTTTGGGTACCAAAATGGGAGCGCTGGTTTTAGCCTTGGATGTTGCCAAAGCACTCCTAGCGTTGCTGTTGGCTTCACTTCTGCGGCTGGAGCGGGAGATTATACTCCTAACGGCAGTAGCCACCGTGGCAGGACATAACTGGCCTGTCTTCCTGGGGTTTAAAGGAGGCAAAGGGGTGGCAGTCTCTACAGGAGTTCTGTTGTACCTATATCCTCTCCCCGGCCTTATGGTGGTAGCTTTGTTTGTAGCTATTGTCTATTTTACCCGTTATATCTCCTTGGGGTCGGTTTTGGGTGCCGTAGTTACCCCTTTAATTATCTTCTTCTGGGGCTACCCTTGGCGGGATATCCTTTTGACCATGGTTTTAGCCTTAATCATAATCTACGGCCACAAAGGGAATATTCAGCGCCTTGTGGCAGGAAACGAACGCAAAATTAGCTTTGCGAAGTAACTTCGGCAATAAGAACCTGCTCCTGTCCCTCGCCAACTGGAGCGCCTGCGAAATTTCCATAAGCTGCCCGGAGGGTAAACCCTGTCTCTGCCAGGAGCTGTTTGATCTCCCAGTGGGGAAAGTAGCGGTACTTGAGCATATCTTCAAACCGGCTCCAACTGCCGTCGCTTTTAGTTTCCTCAAAAGCTATGGTATGGCGCATAAGTTTATGGGTTAAATCCACATAGTCACAGGCATCTTTACGGACAAGGGTGGTGCCATCTACCGGGTCGAGGCGCTGCCAGGAGAGAGTTTCCGGCTGCACAAAGCGGCTGATCTGGGCTTCATCGGGGTGGGTGATATCAAAAATCAGCCTGCCTCCCGGCGCCAGGTGGCGCTTGACAGCAGCCAGACAGCTTGCCACTGCTGCCGTGCCTGGGGTGAACTGGACTAACTGCAGGGAGCGAAAAGGTATAAGGACGATCTCAAACTGGGTGTTGAGGTCGAAATCGGTTATATCGTGTTCATAGATGCGTAATCTGCGGCGCTGAGCCGCCGGGTACAGCTGGCTGTAACGCTTAAGTCCAGCCAGCAGGGCAGGTGAATGATCCATAGCCACAAGGTGGTGACCGGCAGCCAGTAGGGGCAGGGTGATGCGCCCGCTGCCGCAAGCCAGCTCCAGAATTCGGCTATTTTCCCGGGAGGCGGCTAGCTGACACTGCCGTAAATAAAAAGGTATATCCTGCAAGCTGCGAGCATGCAAATCGCTCTCGTAAAAGGGTGCGGTATGAGCGTAGCCGTTAGTCTTGGCGAAGCCGGGAGGGAAATGCAACTCGAAGGAGCGGTAGGAGTGTGCCCTAGGGTCAGACAAGTTATAGAGAACCCCCTGAGGGATATACGACTCCCAATTTATATCTACCAGCTCCTGGGGGAAATTGAGAATGTGCAAAGCCTGTAGCTCCCCAAGAGCCGCTTTGCTGCATAAAGCGTGAATTAAGTCTTGCCAGAGGAAGATGACCTCCTCATTTACTGCCTTCGAGGTCATCCCAGAAGACCAGGTTACAGAGGCTTCGGCATAACCATCAGTCACCGTGAGAAGAACGACAGCCAGTAGGTTAGAGCCTCGGGTAGAGCGGAACCATAAAGGTAGAGAGCGAGACTCCTTAGGGCTCTTGCCAAACTGCTTCTGTTGGAGCCTGTATAAAGCTCGGAAGCTATTTTCGGTGAGCATAGCTGGTAAAGCTTCGCGAGACCGAGGGCTCAGCTCTTCCAGGAACTGCTGATGATGCTTAGCTAATCCAGGGTCGGGGGGAAGGAGAAAGGCAGCGGGGCGTTGCAGCATAAAGCACCCTCTTCCCTACGGGCATCGTAAGTTTGGTTCCTCTAGAATAAATTAAGGCAACAGTAATGTCAACAACAAGGTGGTGGCAAAAAATCCCTAAAGAACGCACCCGATATATCTGTAACGCCTGTGGTGCCGTTTATGCCAAGGGGCAGGGGCGTTGCGCTCAGTGCGGTGAATGGAATACCATTGAAGAAGAGGTAGTGGCTAAGGTTTCCACACGTGGCAGCGGCTCCGGAGTTAGCGCTGTGCGGCTGGCCGATGCCATAGTCACCGGCAGTGAAAAGCGGCAGTTGAGCTATATCGAGGAGTTCGACCGGGTTCTGGGGGGCGGCTTTGTCACCGGCTCGTTAGTCCTCATTGGCGGCGACCCGGGGATAGGGAAATCTACCCTTATGCTCCATGCTGCTCTTAACCTGGCGGGGACGGGGCAGGGGGTTTTATATTGGAGTGGGGAGGAGTCTGTCCACCAAGTGCAGCTTCGTGCTCGGCGCTTGGCGCCGCCACAAAGGGAGCTGTGGG
>WREE01000163.1 GCA_009779515.1 Symbiobacteriaceae bacterium | reverse complement strand
GTCTAGCCCCCCTATCGGAGTAATTTCAAAAAATAAAATATAAAAAGAAGGAGTCTCTTTTTCTCTTGGCGAACTAAGGGGTAAGCTTATGTGACCGTTCATCTTGGCGAAGCCGCTACGGTCATTTGCTCTTGCACTAAAAACGTAAAGGAGGTGGTGCGATTGGCGTATAAAATCGGGAAGGCTTGCATCGCCTGTGGCTTATGCAAGACAGAGTGTCCCACTGAGGCCATAACAGAAGGCACTCCCTACGTCATCGACCCAGAAAAGTGTGTAGATTGTGGTGCTTGTTCTTCTGTTTGTCCTGCCCAAGCAGCTCAGCCGGAGTAGGTCTTCCCGGCATATAGCCTGTGAAAATAAAAACCTTGGCTTGTTCGTAAGAACATGCCAAGGCTTTTTTTTGAGGCTGAAGACTTTGTCTTCAGCCTCTCGCCTTAAGAGTGCGCTCTTCGGCGAATTAAAGTCTGTTCAAGTATGGCTCCTACTCTGATAAATGGGGGCTACCCGCCCCCAAACCCCCGTCGCTACGGCAGGCAAAGCCCGCCTGCGCTTACTGGAACTACGTTCCAGAACCACGCGGTCGCGTGGTGGAGTAGAAGCCCGTATCTATCATGCCATGGGTGAACGCAGTTCATGGGCTCCTACTCTGCTAAATAAACTATGGCGGCTTCGATGCCAGCCCTGATACCTAACACCATGGTCTCCAATGCCATACTGGAGCGTCCCCGGAATTTGGCAGCTTGCTGGGGTAAAAAGGGGATATGGATGAAGCCGGCGATGATTTTGAGCTCCTCTTTAGCAATGTAGCGGGGAATGCCGTAAGCCACATGGTTGCACAAATAGGTGCCGGCGGTGTTGGAGAGGGAGGCAGGAGCGCCTGCCTCGCGCATAGCCTGAACCATGGCTTTAACCGGCAGGGTGGAGAAGCAGGCGGGAGGTCCCCCTTCTTCGATAGCCTCATCCCGAGGGTGGTTACCGGCGTTATCTGGAGCGCCATAGTCGTCTAGGTTGATGCCAATCCGCTCGGGAGTAATTTCCGAGCGACCTCCGGCTTGTCCCATATTAATAACAATTTCCGGCTGGTGTTCCTGAATAAGCTTGATGATACAATCCAGAGCTTCAAAGCGTGCCACGGGAATTTCCGCTGACACTACCTCCCACCCCTTAATGATGCTGCCGTGTAGTTTGGCGGCGATCTGCCAGGAAGGGTTAATCTCCTCACCGCCAAAAGGTTGAAAACCGGTTAGTAACACTTTGGGCATAACATGACCTCCTGTTTTATAGTTTTTAGGGCTTCCTTAGCTTAGTAAATGCGGCGTAGAGCTTAGCTATAACTTGGGAGTCGTCAAGAGCCAAGTCCCTTCCGCTGTGACCGGGTATGCTCTGGGGAGTAGTGGCGGTGCCATGGAAATCGGAGCCGCCAGTGACCATTAAGCCGTGCTTAGCAGCTAGTTGCTGGTAATACTGTTGCAGCTCCTGGCTATGATCCGGATGCATAGCTTCGATTCCTGCCAAACCTTCTTCTCGGAGCTGAAGGAGCAACTCCTCCAGAGATGAATGGGAAATTTTTAGCTGCAACGGATGGGCTAGAACAGCTACCCCTCCGGCGGCTTTGATAGCGGTAATAGCGCTAAGGGGGGTTACTCGGGTACGCTCCACATAGGCAGGCCTTCCTACCGCTAAATATTTTGCGAAGGCTTCCTCATAGCTTGCGATGTAACCTTTTTGCAGCAGAACCATAGCAAAATGTGGTCGTCCCACATTGAGCCAGGTGTTGCTTCGATCCTCCCTTTGAACATAGGCTAGGATATCCTGGACTTCAAGGTGCAAACCCAGCCTTTGCAGAGCCTGTAAGATGCGGGTGTTACGGTCTCCTCGGGTAGTCTGCTGTTCGCTAATAAACTGTTCCAGAGCAGCGGTTACCTGAAAACCGAAACCGAGGATATGCATACCATCCGTGGGGAATTCGGCCGAAATTTCAATACCGTTAATGAACTCTAGACCCAGCCTCTGAGCAGCCTCTGCCGCTTCCGCTAAACCGGCAATGGTGTCATGGTCGGTCAAAGAGGCAGTGTGTACCCCCCAACTGTAAATATACTCCATTAAAGCTGTGGGCATTAACTCTCCATCGGAAGCAGTGGAATGCAGATGCAAGTCGTAAAGCGCCTT
This sequence comes from Symbiobacteriaceae bacterium, assembly GCA_009779515.1. Lineage (GTDB taxonomy): Bacteria > Bacillota > JAAYKD01 > JAAYKD01 > WRDA01 > WREE01. The sequence continues at coordinate 1,924 of WREE01000163.1, read as the reverse complement.
AATACTATCACCACCTATAATGTACCCTCAAACACCATCATCTTCTTCGACTTTTTTACGGGCAACTCCTTTGCATTTTTAGCTTGCTTTTAAGTAACGGGTTTGTTACAATACCAGTGTCCAATTTTTCCATTTTTTAGGAGGTAATAGTTATGCACAAGAAATTTTTTGCCTTAATGCTTGCGGTGGTCATGGTCGTACTTACCGGCTGTGGCACTACCACACCCACGGCTGCGCCGACAGCAGCGCCCACGGCAGCCCCTACAGCGCCGCCCCCTCCTCCGGGAGTTACCGTCACCGTATGGCACTACTTCAATGGTGCCGTGGCGGCAGCTCTGGACGAGGTAGTTGCTCAGTTCAACGCAGGCATAGGCAAAGAGAACAACATCACGGTTATTGCTGAACCTGGTGGCAGAACATCCGATCTGGAAATGAAAATCCAGAATGCTTCCGAAAGCGGTATCCATGATCTCCCGGAGATTGTCCATGGCTATCCGGATATCATGGCCACCCTTCACGCGAAAAACCAGCTGGCTAACTTGCTGGACTATCTCACCCCGGATGAGGTTGCTAACTACATCGAGAGCTATGTCCAAGAAGGCTCCCAGTACGGTGAAGGCTTCTTCCTTATGCCCATTGCCAAATCCACCGAACTGCTTTTCTATAACAAAACCCAATGGGATAGGGTTAAAGACGAGTTAGGATGTACGGACGAAGATTTAACCACCTGGGAAGGCATTGCCAAAGCGGGTGCAGCTTACACCGCCGAATATGGAGAACCGTTCTTTGCCATCGGCTCCTTTGCTAACTTTTTCTATTTAACAGGGTATCAGCAAGGTGTGGAATATATTAAAGATGCTCAGGCAAATTGGTACGATGATGAAGCCAAACGCACCTTCGACTTTATCTTCAACGGCGTTAACGAAGGTTGGATGGTCATCAAAGACAGCCAAAAGGGATTTCCTTCCGATTGGATTAACGATGGCACCACCGTTTGTTACGTCGACTCCAACTCTGGCACCACCTATGTGGAGCCTAACTCTCTGGCCACCATGGACACCGAAGATTTAGAAGAGCTGGCCTTTATGCCTTACCCGGTATGGGAAGATGCCGTGAATATAGCGGTTATTCAGCAGGGCGCCGGCATGGCTGTTTGTAAGAAGGGTGAAGCTAAAGAGAAGGCCGCAGCTCAGTTCCTGGCTTTCCTGACTACCCCCGAGAACACTGCCAACTTCTCCATGGCTACCGGCTATATCCCGGTACATAAGGAAGCTACGAACCTTCCTGCTTTCCAAGAGTTTTTGCATAGCACAGCTTCCGTAAGCAGCGATCTGGATACTTACAAAGCCTACAACCTCTCCCAGGCTGTGGGTGCCTCTATTAAACAGTTCGATGCCTACACCATGTATTACACTCCCGCCTTCGACGGCTCTAACATCATCCGTCGAGATGTCGATGGGGAAATCTCGAAAATCTTTTCCGGTGTCCACGGCTCTTACGAATCCTTTGCCAGTGCTCTTTCCGCTCTCTTTGAGCAAGCCGGTCGGGGACGCTAAGATACCCTAGAACCGACCTTTGCTACATACTACTGCCCGACTTAACAAGTCGGGCTGAGGGTGAAGACAAAGTCTTCACCCTCTCGCCTCAGAGTGCGTTCTTCGGCGAATTAAGTTATGTTCTTGCCATTAAGTTTGCTTTTTGACGCGCAGGTCGCCAAAAAGCCGCTACTTTTATCCCTTTAAGGTAAGTTAGGTAGGAAACAAGAAACATGAAACCGGTTTTTCTACAGTCTGTGCCCGACTTGTTAAGTCGGGCTTTCTTATAAAGCGTCTGTACAAAGGAGTTGGCTTAAATGATTAAGCTAATTGTCACCGACTTGGATAACACTTTACTGCGCCGGGACAAAACGGTGTCGGAGTATACC
>WREE01000162.1 GCA_009779515.1 Symbiobacteriaceae bacterium | reverse complement strand
GATTTTACGCCGGGACCTTTGCAAGTTACCAGTGCTCCTACCGACCTCATGATCGATGGCAACGCCTTTTTCGCCCTGCGAGCAGAAGATAGCGAGGAAATTTTTTACACCCGTTCCGGCTCTTTTCTGGTTGACCAGGAAGGATACCTTATATCTGTGGAGAGCTCCTTAGGGCGGCGCTACCATGTGTTGGACGATCAACAGCAGGTCATGCAGGTTTCCGACTGGGATTCCGTGGTGGATTACCAAGGTAACTTTAGGGGCACCGGGCAGCGGATTGGCGTCGTCTCCTTTGGCGATGTGCAACAGGAAGTTGCCGCTGGGGGGCAAACCCTCATTAAGGTGGGACTCAACCGTTACACCATTAACCCCTACTCTGAAGTGGCAGCTCAGTGGCTGACGCCTGACGCTATGGCTGGGGTGGCTATTTTTCAGGGAGGTTTGGAAACCTCCAACGTGAATGTGGTGCGGGAGATGGTGACCCTTATCTCCGCTACCCGAGCTTACGAAGCAAGCCAAAGGGTTATCCAAATGACCGACCAAACTTTAGCCATGGCTAACGAAGTAGGTAAGGTATAGTCATAAAATATCCCACGGGAAAGGACAGGTAAAAACCATGATGCGAGCTCTGTGGAGCGCAGCCAGTGGTATGCTGGCTCAACAAAGCAATATCGACATTATTTCCAACAACCTTTCTAACGTTAACACTTTAGGCTACAAGCGGGTGCGAGCCGAGTTCCACGACCTCTTCTATGCCAATATGCGGGTGCCAGGAGCTTTAGGGGTCACCGAAGACCAAATGCAGCTCCCTCTGCAAGTGGGTAGCGGGGTGCGTCTTACCGCCACCCGACGCGACTTTAACATGGGCATTATGGAGGATACCGGCAAACCTTTCGACTTAATGCTTACCGGTCCTGGCTTTTTTTGCGTGCAAACCCCTCAGGGGGTGCGTTATACCCGAGCGGGCGCCTTTACTTATTCGCCTACCGGCAGAGGGGACGAAATGGGTTTGTACACTCCGGAGGGGTACCCCCTCCTCTTGGCTGAGGGCAACTTGCCCGGAGCGCCGGTGCTCTTTCCGGGGGATACCGATACCGAGCAGGTTCTCATACGCTACGATGGTAGCATAACGACCATGCACGGGGGAGATCCTGCCAACGATAGGCTACTGGGCAATATTGCCGTAGTTCTTTTCTCCAACCCCAGCGGCTTGCTGGATATTGGTCGTAACCTTTACGACGAAAGCGCTTCCTCGGGAGAACGGACTATGCTCGACCCTACTAACCCAGTTATACCGGGGCAACAACCCACCGAGGTTATGCAGGGCTTTATCGAAGGCTCCAATGTGGCGCCGGTAGACGAATTCGTCAAAATGATCGTAGCTCAACGTGCCTACGAAATGAATAGCAAAGCTATTCAAGCTTCCGACGAAATGTTGCAGCAAGCTAATAACCTGCGCCGCTAACCCATATGCTTAAACCCTGCTCTAGGGCGGACTACCGTCCGCCTGAGGGTGAAGACAAAGTCTTCACCCTCTCGCCTCAGAGTGCGCTCTTCGGCGAATCAAGGTCTGTTCTTGTAATTAAGTTTGCTTTTTGACGCGCATGTCGCCAAAAAGCGGTTACTTTTATCCCTTTAAGATAAGTTAGGTAGGAAACAAGAAACATGAAACCGGTTTTTCTACAGTCTGAGATGGGGGGTGAACGCAGTTCATGCGCGTCTATTTACCTGCCTTTTACCTACCTTGGTTTGGTCTAGTAGGATATGATCTTAAGGCAACAGCGAGGCAAAACTCTCGTCGGCAGCAAACCAGGAGAGGTTAAAACAAAACAGTATGTCGGTAATTTGGTTATCCCAAAAATAATCTGCCACCGACCTACGAAAAAAGCGGAGATCGATCATATGGATTTCCGCAAAATGTGATACCAGCAAGGGGACCAGGGGGTGAGCAAAGCTATCTTTGATAATGAGCAAACGCCTGGTAGGATGGCTCCCCTCCCCAGAGGATGAAGGTAGTTGGGCTATAGTTAGCCGAGGCTGAACCCCGCCTAAAAAGATAGTATATTTATCTTTCACTAAACCATTTTCCCAGAAAATAACACTATCTTTGACTTCACCGGTGCTGTTGGTTACTGCCACCGGGGTAGAGGCAGCAAAAAGATATTCCACCTCTTCCGAGGCAACCCCAAAGAGAGGTGCTCGTGAGTATAGAGAGCCGTAGAACCCGGTAAAAGAGCCTCTTTGGAACTGTTCCAAAGACCAAGGGGTAAAGTTCATGGCAGGCGCCAGCACCTGATAAGCAGCATAAGCTCCTAGAGCTGTCCAGTGATGATCTGTGCGAAAGTAGTGATCCCCCTGCAGAGCAGCCAGACAGTCGATATAACGATAACCCTGTTGCCCTAGAGCCAGCTCGTTGTTTAAAGCATATTCATCTTGGGTGATAGCATAGCCAGGCAAGCGCCCAGGATCCACCGTGTAGGCACTGGGGACACCTAAAAAATAGCAGGAGACCCTACTCGCCGTCGCCAACTGGGAAAATTTTACCAGCGCTTCCAGGTTGGTTGCCCATTGTTGGGTGTTAACTAAGGAGCGTTTTTCGGTGTAGACGCCGTTGTCGCCCAGGAAAGCATTACCAATATCTCGCCTGCCCAGTAAGCGATCGGTGCCATTTTTCAACCGCACCCACCAGGCACGCTGCCAAAACTGATCCTGAGCGTACTCCCCCACTTCAACCATGTAGCGTGCCGATAGCAGAGACTCTCGGGTGAACGTCGGCCACTGCTGTAAAACTCTATTTTCCATATCGGAAAACTCTACGGCCGGCCCAGCCAAAACCAGGAAGGGTAGCAACGCCATTAACACAATAAATAAAATAACGGTCTCTTTACCTGGCATGGTCAACACCTTCCTTGCTTGGCGGAGACTGCGAGGCTCCGGCCATAGTTTGCCCTTAACTCTGAAAGAAAGCTGCCGTGCTTACCCTGGTTAACTTAAATATAGAGCACGGTTTTAGGTTAGGTTTAGCTTAATTTAAAATCTAAAATAAAGAAAGGGGTTATAGCTGGAGTCAATAATATACGCCAGGGATAAGCCAAGCCCTAAGGCGGTAACCCCGAAGCGCAGCCAATAAGTGGAACGGGGAAGTCGGTGAGCCACCTTAGCCAGCAGCTTCTCCGGCAGCTCGGTAGCTACCAGCATACTTATCAGTAAAATGGTGCCATAGGAAAGAGCCTCGTAACGGAAAAGGTGGTCTCCCCACCCCAACCCCTGGACGCCAAATAGGGCTGCCAGGAAACCTCTCCCCCAGGCTAAATTTTCAGCCTCAAAGAGAACCCACCCCAGGAGAACCAGAAAGAGGGTGTAAATATGGCGTAAAGCACGGGGCAGTTTTTCCAAGAGAGCCCCCAGCCCTACGCGCTCGAGAATAATAATTAGCCCGTAATAACAACCCCAAAGTAGGAAGTTCCAGGAGGCGCCATGCCAGATACCGGTTAATAACCAGACAACTGCTAAGTTACGCAGAGTTATTTTTAACCCCCGACGATTGCCTCCCAGGGGGATATAGACATATTCGCGAAACCAGGTGCCTAGGGTCATGTGCCAACGCCGCCAAAACTCCGTGATACTCTGAGATACATAAGGGTAGTTAAAATTTTGGGGGAACTTAAAGCCCAGCATCTCCCCCATGCCAATAGCCATTTGGGAATAACCAGCAAAATCAAAGTAAATTTGCAGAGCGTAAGCAATAATACCCAGCCAGGCAGAGAGAGCGGAAAGGCTGGTGGTCGGCAAGGCCTTAAAACGAACCCAGAGTTCCCCACAGGTATTGGCAAGCAGCACTTTATAGCCAAGCCCCAGAACGAACTTTTCCACCCCTTGGGCAAAAAGCGGAACACTCTCCTCCCGTTCTTGTAGCTCTTTGGCAACTTCGATATAGCGCACAATAGGTCCGGCAATGAGTTGCGGGAACATCGTGACAAAAGCGGCAAAACTGATAAAGTTTTTTTGGGTTGCCACCTGGTTACGGTAGACATCAATCGAGTAAGACATAGTTTGGAAGGTATAAAAGGAGATACCGATGGGAAGGGGGATGCCCCACAAAGGGATATTGGTTCCCAACAGGGAGTTGAAGCTGCCGATAAAAAAATCG
>WREE01000161.1 GCA_009779515.1 Symbiobacteriaceae bacterium | reverse complement strand
TTGGTGCATTGCAGGTTGAAGCCATCCGCCCACATTCTACTCTTCCGGGGATTTCTCCCAGCGTTAGGTTCTACGGAGCGCGTAGTCGCTCCTTTTTCATATACCGATAATTGTTATGCATTTTTCAGTGACAAGAAGTATAATACAAACAGAGAGCCGTCTGCTAAGGCAGAAGGTGATTAGATATGGACTAACCACACACCTTTGCCGGGAGGGTGGTTAGTCTTTTTTCTGCTATATTTAGCGCGGGCAAGCTCATTACCACCGGCACCGATGATGTGCAGATTAGCTATATAGACGAGTACGCAGAAAAGCGCCCCGATCGCTGCAACGACTGAAGCGCAAAAGCGGTAGTAAAGTCGGTCAGTGCTCGCGTCCTTTCACCAAGGTTGTTTGCTAACAAGGAGTGTATACGTTGTAATTCTAATTGTAAACAAAATGTACCTATTATAAAAAAATGTACCTATTTTGGTGAATAAACTGTATTCTTTTTCGTTTACATATTGACATCATTATACTCCTGCTATAGAATGGAAAAAAGGAAGTACATAGTTTCTTAATAAAAAAGGAAGGAGTAACCCAAGTTATAAACTGATATTTGCACCTGAAAAAGGTATACCAGCAGCTTAACCAGGAGGTGTAATATGAGTCGAGAGGAAACAGATTCCCAAAAGAAAAGCCTCAGGAACAGGGAAAACCACGCCAGCAGGAGGCGCCCCAACCCCCTGCGCCGGTATCGGAAGTAAAATTCGACAAATTGCTAATAGCAGCGGCTTGCGGCATAGTATTGGCTTTAATCCCACCCCCACCCGGGCTTACCGTTCAATCTATGCAGTTCCTGGGTATTTTCCTTTTCATGATTGTTGGCATGCTTATAGGAGCAGCACAAATGTGGGCTGTAACCAACCTCTCCGCCATGCTGTGCGCCGTTTTGAAGTTGTCTTCTTTTAACCAGCTCTACGGGGAGTTTTCCGGTTCTACCTTATGGATGGTCTTGGCGGTAGTGGGTTTCGCCGGATGCTTGCAGGAAAGCGGCGTTATCAAACGTATAGCTTTCAATATGTTACGCTTTTTTGCCCCCAACTATACAGGCCAGGTCTTTGCCCTGCTGGCTGCCTGCGCGGTAGTTAACCCCATAGTACCCAGTTCTACCGCCAAGCTGGCCATGATGTCCCCTCTAACCGGGACTATCATCAAAGAAACTGGCATCCAAGCCCACGAAAAAGGCGCCAAGGGGCTATGGTTCGTTATGTGGATGACTGTTTATGTAGGAGCGCCCTTGTATTTAACCGGCAGCAACATCACCATAATCCTGTTGGGCATGATGCCCCGCGATGTCTCGTCCCACTTTACCTGGCTTAACTGGCTGCGTTCGGCAGCACCCTGGGGCATACCCATGCTGGCTCTGACCGTCGCCTATGTTATACTGTTCCTGCGGCCTGATAGCAATGTAACCATGTCTAAAGAGACACTGCACGAACAAGCCAGGTCTCTGGGGCCTATGAGCAGCGATGAAAAATATTGCTTCGCCGTTTTAATTCTTACCGTAATTATGTGGATTACCGTAGATATTCATGGCATATCCACCGCTATTACCTCGTGGTTTGCTTTGCTGGCCATGTATGCCCGGGGGCTGTTCAGCAGCAGAGATGTCGTAGCCAAGCTACCCTGGTCTCTGCTCCTGATGTTTGGACCCATGATGGGCGTGGTAGCCCTTATGCGCCCCATGGGTATTATTGACTTCATCGCATCCATATTGCCGCCGGATCTCATCCGCAGTTTAATTCCCAACGGTTTTGTTTTCGTTTTTATCCTGGCTATATTCAGCATGCTCCTGCGTTACATAGTAGATCAAATGTCCCTAATCCCCATTGTCCTGGCTATTTTTGGGCCTATCGCGGCTATCCTGAATATCAACATATGGTTAGTCCTTTTCGTCATGTGGGTTAACGCCCAGTGCTGGGCTTTACCCCATCAGGCTGTTTATGTCATGCAGACCCACGCCATGATGGGGCACAACTTGCTAGATTTTAACGATGTCCGCAATATGACCTATATTTACTCCCTTATCTCCATTATTACTTGCCTTATAGCCGTCCCTTTCTGGAGTGGCATGGGGCTAATATAGCCTGTTCGTATGAAGGAAGGAGTATACCCCTTATGAGAAGCATCAAAGCGAACTTGCCCCTTAAGTTGGAAGGCTCCCAAAACACGCGGGATCTCGGTGGCTACCCCACCGTTGTAGATGGCAATACCGCCAACGCTCAGTTTGTCCGTAGCGATAACCCCAGCAAATTCACCGCTGCGGACAGAAAGCTGCTATACGATTATGGCGTGCGTCTGGTAATAGACTTCCGCAGTGAAAGTGAAACGGAGAAGGAGCCTTGCGCTCTGAAGGGTTATGGAGATATTGAATACACCAATCCTCAGATGATCGATAACATTCATGTGCAGCCCGAGACCCACGAGGAAGCTGAAGCCACTAAGAGCGCGGTGGTTGCCGGCACCTTGGGCGAAATGTATATTGACTTCATGGAAAACAAGAAGCATGTCTATCTGAAGGTTTTCCACGATGTCCTGCGCCACCTGGAGGATTGCATCTTCTTCAACTGCACCGCCGGTAAAGATAGGGCTGGTACCTTTGCCATGATCCTGCTGAAACTGGCTGGCGTACCCGATGAAGTGGTGGTAGCCGATTACGCTATCAGCGGCGAATTAATCCGGGAAGAGATGAACAGGTTGCTGGCCATGTACAAAGCTCAGGGGGTAGAGCTGGACGAAGATATGATTCGCTCTCGCCCAGAGCATATGCTTTTAGCGTTGGAACACCTGAATAGCAAATATGGCAGTATAGAAACTTGGATGGGCACTGTAGGTCTGTCTGCGGAAGAAATTGCCAAAATAAAGAACAAACTCTTAGGCAAGTATTAGAGCATATAATTCAGTTAACCAGCTCAAAGGGGCTGTCTCATCAAGGATAAGTGACATCCTTGATGAGACAGCCCCTGCTTGGCTTCCTGCGGGCGGAGTTATCATATTCACCCAAATTCTTAATGGCTCACCTAATTAACTCTGTTCAGCCAGCTGCTTAATCAAGGCTGCTAATCTGTTGGACTTGGTCTCTTCTTTCTTAGCGAGTTCGATATGATTTAGCTGTTCGCGTTTGGTATAGTCCGCCTGGCTCAGGAATCGTTCCAACACGCCAGCTTTCATTAACATAGCTTCTATCGGAGCGGGAATTACGACTTCCCGCTTTTTTTCGTCTTTTTCTAGAGTAACATGAACACTATCGCCAAGATTCTTGCCGACAACACGCTTGATGAATTCGTTATATACCAGATAATGCCCGTTCTTTGACGGCAGCAGGGTATGATCGAAGCTGTGTCCGTCTACCGTTATACAAACGGGAATATTGCCCTTGGACCCAAAATGCTCTGCTGCTGAATAGGGAAAATAAAGCACATGCCATTTAATTTTTCCTTCCAGCTGCGAAATTTCGCTGTCAAATTCTAATCGCATAACCAGTATGGCTCCTTAATATCAATTTTATGTGCGTCTATGCACTTGGGGCTTGTAAATTGGCGTTTAGTCAGCAACTATTTCCTGGTCGTTTTTAAGATAAGTCGGCGATAAATGCTGTCTTCCATGCCTCTGTAGCGGGTATGTCGCCGTCATTCAACTTCTGATGCCAGGCTTCACCTTGCATTCTCGTAAATTTCTCCATAGGCTGCGACAATGGCGGGTGCCGTGATTCCGAAGGAGCGACCGGAAAGCCTTCGTGAGACACCGAGATTAAGCCAGACTGACTTCGGGAATGATTAGCATCTTGCAATCCTCGTATATTGATCGTTGCCTTCTGGATGATTCTCAATTTGCCACTTGCCTGATGCAATCCTGCAAGAGTTTTCCGAGGGGTACCCGCACTCTCCTGAGCACCCCTCGTAGGAAGTATGCTCGCTCTCATGAGCATGGTCGTATAGCGGATGAATTAACCTATGGTATCCTCCATCTTGACAGAGATGAAGCTATCCTTTATGCTTCAGCGTGACGATCAAAAATGATACTGTTTCCCCCCTGATCTTTGAAAGGATGCGGATAAGTATGGCTACGATGCAGTACAGACAACTCGGCAAGCATAACCAGCAGGTGAGCATCATTGGACTAGGAG
>WREE01000160.1 GCA_009779515.1 Symbiobacteriaceae bacterium | reverse complement strand
TTCAGAAGGAAAGAGGCGCATATGACGTCCAGGGATATAAAAATGGTAACCGACTTCACTCCCCCCTCCTAACGCCCCATGGCTACCTAAATAGTAATAAAGCTCGTCTTTACCAGCCAGGAGGTTCAGCCACTGCTCTAGTAACAGGGGATCGCTGCTTAAATGAATAGCCGCAGCGCCTCTGTTGGCTAGCAAATCAGGGGTAGGAGTGAGGGCATAGAAGGCAGGTGGGGTATCGCTCCAGAGCATATCATAACCTTCCGAGGAATGCCAATGGTCAGTGGTCAAAAAAAGATGCCAGATATCGTAATTCTCCAAGCGCCGCACTATACGTTCAGCTTCACGTCGCTGCTGTAAGCCGTAGGCGGCTGCGAAATCGACGACGTAAGCAGCTAGGAGGTCGGCGGAGAGTAGGGGAGCAGGGGGATCACAGTTGGGATCACCGGAAGTGATATAACGAAAAGCCAGTGTTGCCACTGGCTCTAAGACAGTTTGTAAATTTTGCTCCTGTGTACCGGATAAAGGAAAGTTTTGTGCTGCCATATAGCTATAAAGTTTAGGTAAAGCTTTTTGCATCTGTTGCCAAAAAGCTTCCCCATTAAGGTTAGCTATCGGGAGTTGCCTTTCTACCAACCACAGAGCGAGTGCTTCGGCCACTTGCCTGTTGATGGCGCGTAACTCCTCCACTTGCCGGTGCGCCAAAGAATTTAGCCTGGGGTAGCACTCGGCGGCAGGAATTAGGCTAACACTTATCTCCGGAAGCGGGTTATCCGAGATAGTCAACATCCACTGGTGCTGCTCTTGCAGATGCTGCGCCAACTGTGCCACTTCCTGTTGTAAAGAGGCCGTCTGCTGACGTCTGGTAGTAGCTAACGGAGAGTTGTATTGTGAAACGAACATTCCTGCTAAGAAAAGTAGAGCGGCAACCAAAAGGATAATAATAAGAATCATGACTGCTGGATGACCCTGTATCTGCTCCTGCCAACGCATGCGGGTGAAAGGCTGCCCGCTTAAAGTAGCACCGCTGTGACGGACAATAACCTGCTGCTGATCACGGACTAAACGAGACTGCTGCGTCAACCGCTCCCGCCCAATTTCGGCAGGGGAACGAACAACAGGATTAGTTTGGTTAGGCACGGAGCGGGGGAGAGCAATGGCTCCTTCCAAGTTGTAGGGCTCAGGAAGGGTGATTTCGATATCAGGGATCATTTCTTCATCTTCGTCATTTTCACTTACCCCAGGCTCCTCCGAGATCGGCTCTTCCTCGGGTGTTTCCGGCAACTCCCTAAAGGAGGGTAGAGGAGATGCCTCTGGATCAATTTCATCTAATGGCTCGAGAACCTCTTCCAGGGCATAGCTTTCGTTCACCTGGACAAGTTGCTCTTGGCTGGGCAAGGTAGCCCAGGGGTCGGGAAGAGGAAGAGGTTCCTGGGAGCTGGTATCTTCGATTGGCGTATTATCTGGAGGCCAGGTAGACCCCCCAGTGGCAAAAGGGAGAAGAGAGCCACTCTCTTCCTCTGACAGTTTCCCTTCCTCGGATTCACGGCTGCTTCTTTCGGCAAAATAGCGCCTGGCTTCCAACGAATCGCGGCGTACCCGTCGTTGCACCTGACTGCGGGTGACATGATGGGTAACCACAATCGTCACCCAATCATCTTCGGAAGATGATGGGGGAGGTGGGGGAGCGGTCGTGGAGAGGGGTAGCGGCACAAGGGTTGGTAATGGCGCTTCGAAGTTATTTGGGTGCTCTTCATTTGCTGGAGGAGCTGTTACGCCGGTTGCTAAAGGAGTTTCTAAGGGCATTTCGTTAGCAGCCGATTGCTGGTGCTCCTTCTCGGTGACAGGAGCTTCCTCTGGCAAACGAAAGCGGCTAAAAAGGGAGTCTAGGGGGCTGATTGCGGGAAGAGGTAGAACTGCGGTCGAGGGTTCTTCGGAGTTGATGACTGATCCTGGATCGGGCATGATAACACCTATACTCTCCAATTGGCGTCGGAGCATATCGGCTTCTTTACTCTGGGTAGGAGCATACTGCTCGGTTACTGCCGGTTCCGGACGAAACGAAGCTCCCCCTATCGGTGCCCCTTGGGGAGGAGTAGCTGCGATTTCTTGAGATACCACCCTTGTTGCCAGAGATCTACTTTGCCTTTTTTGCTCCAGGAGCGTGCGGCATTCCAGACAACCAGCCAAGTGTTCCTCCAATTGTGCTTGGGTGGTAGGGTTGAGGGTTCCTTCAACATATTCATCCATAAGAGACTGAGCCAGGCGACAACGCAAGAAGATACCCCCTTTTTAAGGGTAATTATTTACGCTCGATCAGCAACGTATGTAAATGGACACGGAGTTGCTCCATGGCTTTGCCCCGGTGGGAGAGAAGATGCTTGGCATCCCTAGACATTTGCCCAAAGGTCAGAGTTTCGCCATCGGGTAAAAAGAGAGGGTCGTAGCCAAATCCTTCGTGACCCAAAGGAGCTAAGAGAATGGTTCCAGAGCAGCTACCCCTGTAACAGACCGTTGCCAAGCCCGGGTAGGCCAGAGCAATAGCTGACTCAAACTTAGCAGTTCGTTCCTCAGGGGGTACACCCGCCAAGTTGAGCAACAGCTTACTGTTGTTAGCAGCATCTCCCGCTCCCTCACCGGCATAACGTGCCGAATAAACACCGGGAGCACCATCTAAATAATCAACGGTGAGACCGGAATCGTCAGCTACAGCCCAGCATTTTAGAGCCTGAGCGACGGTTTCGGCTTTCAGTATGGCATTCGCCGCAAAAGTTGCACCATTTTCCACAATTTCCTCGGTAAAACCCATTTCGGCGGCAGTGCGCACCACCACCGGCAGCTCTGCTAATAGGTCGACCATTTCCCGGACTTTACCTTGGTTTTTGGTGGCAATGACCAGACAAAAGGAGTTACTCATGGGTAATTTGTTTAGGTAAATATATACTGTGACTTGCCAGAGCTTCCCGCTGTAGGACGAAAAGCTCCCCTAACCCTTTTTCTGCCAGATCGATCATAGCATTCATTTGCTGACGGCTAAAGGTGGAGCGCTCTCCGCACCCTTGAACTTCGATCAATTCAGCATGGCTGTTCATAACAACGTTCATATCTACCTGGGCGCTGCTGTCTTCGACATAACAGAGATCTAACAGAACCTGGTTATTCACTAACCCCACACTAACGGCTGCTGCCTGAGACAGGATAGGTAGTTGACGCAGGCGACGTTCCCGTACTAGACCATTTAAGGCACAGATTAAAGCTACCCAAGAAGCGGTTATAGCTGCCGTGCGAGTTCCTCCGTCAGCTTGGAGAACATCGCAATCTAAATAAATGCTGCGTTCTCCCAATGCTTCTAAGTTGCAGACAGCTCGTAAAGAACGACCTATGAGGCGTTGTATCTCCTGGGTACGACCGCTGATACCATTCCTTTGCCGTTCCCTCTGGTTACGAGTTTGCGTTGCTCGGGGGAGCATGTCATATTCGGCGGTAACCCAACCACTACCGGTACCTTTGAGAAAAGCCGGAACTCGCTCCTCCACGGAGGCGGTGCAGTATACTTTGGTATCTCCACAGGAAATAAGGGCCGAACCTTCGGCGTATATATTGCTACCTATTTCCAGCTTCAAGGGGCGAAGCTCACTGGGAGCACGCTGATCGACTCTCATGGTGCTACACACACTCCTTATTACGGGTCTCTTTCACTCATCAGCTCGTCAATGCGTCGTAGGGCAGTTACCAACTCCTGGCGTTCGGTGTGGGGTACTTCCCGTAAAAGTTCTTCATAATAGCGGCGACGTGCCTGGACAACTTCCTTCAGGAGCTCCTCGCCTTTGGGCATAATATTTACCCGCACGACACGGCGGTCGATGGTATCTCGTTCCCGAGCGACCAAACCGTTTCTCTCCATACGGTTAATTAAATCTGTAGCGGTGGAAAATGCCAAATACAGGTTTTCGCTAAGCTCACCGATCGTGAGGTTGCCTTGGCGATGCAGCTGAACTAAAGCGTTATGTTGGGGAGGGGTCAGGTCAAACTCTCGTAATATGCGGCGTCCCTGGCGGCGCGTCACCGAGTTGACATGGCGCAGCAAATCCTCCAGTTGGACTACTGCATCTTCGAATTCATTAGGATCTTGACTATCCGGCACCGATATCCCCTCCTTGCTTCCCTACCCCCTGGGGG
>WREE01000159.1 GCA_009779515.1 Symbiobacteriaceae bacterium | reverse complement strand
GTTTCGTTTCTAGTTGTTTTGGGTTTATTGAACCGGCGACCACCGAGAGTGACAGTAACCGCTTACTGCGCTTGGAAGAGGAGCTACATACCCGCATTATCGGGCAAAGCGAGGCCGTAAGCGCAGTCGCCCGAGCTATTCGTCGGGCACGGGCGGGCTTGAAAGACCCTCGTCGCCCCATTGGCTCATTCATCTTCCTGGGCCCCACCGGGGTAGGGAAGTCGGAGTTAGCCAGAGCTCTCGCCGCTTGTGTCTTCGGGGATGAAGACGCTATGGTCCGTTTTGACATGTCGGAATATATGGAGAGACATACAGTTTCCCGCTTGATTGGTGCTCCTCCCGGCTACATCGGTTACGACGAAGGAGGACAGCTTACCGAAAAAGTGCGACGCCACCCTTACAGTGTTGTTCTCTTTGATGAAATTGAGAAAGCTCACCCGGATGTCTTTAACATTTTGTTGCAAATTATGGAAGATGGTAGGGTTACTGACGGGCATGGTCGAACGGTAAACTTTGCCAACACTATGGTGATTATGACTTCCAATGTAGGTGCCGAACGAATCCGCAGCAACTCTCGTTTAGGCTTCGATACCGGTGGCGATGTCACCGCCAGCGATTATGCTCAAATGAAAGAGCGAGTGCAAAACGAGTTGAAGCATACCTTCCGACCGGAGTTTTTAAATCGTGTGGATGAAATAATTGTCTTTCATCAGCTCTCCCGTGAGGAGATTCGTCAAATTGTGGGGATTAACCTCGCCCACGTCAAAAGCCGTATTGCCGAGTTCCAAATTGAAATAGAGCTAGACGATGCGGCGGTGGATCATTTAGCCGAAAGTGGTTTTGATCCTACCTTTGGCGCCCGCCCCCTGCGCCGCGCGATCCAAAACCAAGTGGAAGACCGTCTCTCCGATGAAATACTCTCCGGCAGGTTTAAACCCGGCTCCCACATCCAAGTTTCGGCTAATGCGGAGGGTCTTGTCTTTACCGCAAAAGTTGCAGCAA
The DNA here is from genome assembly GCA_009779515.1 of Symbiobacteriaceae bacterium. Lineage (GTDB taxonomy): Bacteria > Bacillota > JAAYKD01 > JAAYKD01 > WRDA01 > WREE01. The sequence goes on along the minus strand of WREE01000159.1, from coordinate 3,327 downwards.
ATAGTTAGGACAATATCCCAAAAGCAGGAATGATCTTCCCTTGGCTCGAAGTACAGTAAGATAACAAACAAATTGTTTTTTTATCAGAAAGGGGAATTTTTATGACTGTTTTCGAGGCCATACGGGATAGGCGCTCCATCCGCTCCTATACCCCCCACCCTATTCCACCTGAGAAGCTGGAAGTTTGTCTGGAAGCTATGCGCTTGGCGAACTCGGGAGGTAACCGTCAACCCTGGCGCTTTGTCTTAGTGCAAGAAGCCGATTTACGGCAGCAGATGGCCGTTGCCTGTAACGGACAAAGTTGGGTCGCCGAGGCGCCTTTAATAGTAGTGGCTTGTGCTTTAACTACCGCTAGCGAAAAGGGAGCTAATGTCAATTTGTCCATTCCTATAGACCACCTACAATTGGCAGCCCATGAGCAGGGGTTAGGTACTTGCTGGATTGGTGCCTTCCAGGAGGAGCAAGTTAAGCAGCTTCTTAATATCCCAGCTGAAGTGCGCGTGGTGCATGTCATGACCGTAGGTTTTGCTGCCGCAGCAGGGAAAGACCGAGGACGTAAACCCCAGGAAGAAATATTTGCTTACAATCGCTGGTAAGACGAAGACGAAGTCAGTCTAAAAAATATAAGCTGTCGCTTAAGGGTGCGCCCTGTAAGCGACAGCTTTAGTCTGTGTACTATCGGAGAGCAGGAGCAAGGGAAGCGCCTTGCTTAGCTCAAAGGCTCCAGTCTAGCCGTAAAGTGCCGCAGCACAGGTGGCTCGTAGGTTATCTTGATACCCTTAATATCGGAGGCTCGCTGCATAACTTTCGTGCAAATGGCTGCTACATATTCTAAATGGCTGATAGTATAAACTCGGCGGGGAATAGTGAGACGGACTAACTCCAGAGGAGACTCCAGCTGCACTCCGGTGGCATCTCTACCCAACAGGAAGGAGCCAATTTCCACCGGTCGAATACCTCCCTCCAGATAAATTTCATTACAGAGAGCTTGAGCTGGGTACTGGTGGAAGGGGATATGAGGTAGGATTTTCTTGGCGTCAAGAAACACTGCATGTCCGCCCACCGGTGACTGAAACGGTACTCCCCCGGCTTGGAGCCGAGTAGCCAAATATTCTATTTGATAAACCCGGGCTTCCAGGTACTCATCGGTTACCACTTCCTGCAAACCTACTGCTAAGGCAGCCATATCGCGCCCCGCCATACCGCCATAGGTGGGAAACCCTTCCAGAGGAACCAGCACCGAACGGGTGTGCTCATACCACTCACGGTTATCTTTAATCCCAATTAAACCGCCAATATTCACCAAGCCATCCTTTTTAGCGGAGAGGGTAAAAGCTTGCGTGTAGCTAAACATCTCGCGAATAATACTTTTAATGCTTTGGTGAGCATAGCCAGCTTCGCGTTTTTTAATAAAATACGCATTTTCGGCAAAGCGCGCGGCGTCCATAAAGCAAAGGACACCGTACTCCTGACATATTTCACTGACCGCCTTTATGTTAGCCATAGAAACTGGTTGTCCTCCGGCACTGTTGCAAGTGATAGTGATAATGCAAAAAGCAATGTTTTCAGCGCCTCGCTTTACAATATACGAGCGCAGTTGGTCTAAGTCGGTATCTCCCTTAAAAGGGTGCTCCAATTGGGTATCATAAGCCCTTTCATGGACTAAATTGACCGGAATACCTCCTGCCAGGGAGATATGGGCCATGGTAGTATCAAAGTGCATGTTGCCAATAACATCCTGCCCCGGTTTGATAAACTGGGGAAAGAGAACTTGCTCGGCACCACGACCTTGATGTGCGGGAATAATATATTGATAGCCAAATAGCTCCTGAGCCGTACTCTCCAACTGGTAAAAGCTACTGCTACCGGCGTAAGATTCATCCCCCATCATGAGGGCTGCCCACTGGCGATCGCTCATAGCCCCGGTTCCACTGTCGGTAAGCAAGTCGATATAAACCTCCGAGCTGCGTAAGGAGAAGGGATTATATCCTGCTCGCCGCAAAGCTTCTACCCGCTCCTGGGGCGGTAACAAATGAATCGGTTCTACCATTTTTATTCTGTAGGGCTCGGGAAGAAAGGTGAAATTGGTCATACTTTAAGTCCTCCTTGCATTTATTTTCTTAACTTAAATATTTGCCATGAAGATAGCGAAACCCTACCTGCCACAGAGAGGATTTTATACAACGTTTTAAAGGGTTTCCTGTCTGAGACAGGAATATATAGTAAAGCGAAGATGATGTATCTCGCTAAACTGTTCCGGTGTCTCCTACCTGAAGCCAGACAACATGGTCGTAGCATCTTAAACACAAGGAGGTTTTTTTATGTATCAACTGGAGAACTTAACTTGGGCTGAAGCCAAAGAAGCTTTTACCAAATGCAAAACTGCCATCATTCCCTGGGGTAGCATTGAACAGCATGGTCTGCAGCTCCCTTTAGGAACCGACTGGTTCGCATCTGAATTCATGATTAAAGACTTACTAACCAGGGACTATCCCGCCATGGTCACTCCTCCTATGCCCGTAGGCTTTGCCGATTACCATTCGGACTTTCCGGGAACTCTCTCTTTTTCTTACGATACTGTCAAGCAGATGGCTACCGAAATTTGCAGTAAGCTAGTCTCCTATGGGATAACCCATTTTCTCTTCTACAACTGCCACGGTGGTAACGCTGCTCCTCTAGGCAGGGTATGCTACGATCTGCGTAAAAAAGGGTTTGTCGCAGGCGTTTTCATGTGGTATGAACTGGCGGGCAAAATCAACAAGGAGTGGGCAGCCCTGGGTCATGCCGACGGCTCTGAGAGCGAAGTAGTCATGGCTCATAAACCTGGACTGGTGGATCTCGCGAAAGCCAAGCGCCCTGTCCACAACGATTTTGGCGTCCTCACTATGCCGGATGTTGGTATTCTTCTTTACCAAGACATGCTGCCTATCCACATGACTATTCGGGTACAAGACTTTACCCCCAGCGGTGCCATGCTGGAACCCCACTTACATCCCGGTGCCGATCATGGCCAGTGGGTCGAAGAGGTCGACCCTGCCAAAGCTATTCCTATGCGTAAGGCCGTCAACGATTATATCTTAGGCTTCTTACCGGAATTTGAAAAGATACATTTCGAACCGATTGTATCTAAGTTCCCCTAAACTGCAAACCTGGCTAAATCACTGTTCTCTTTCCACTTGTGTTAGCTTAAAGAAGCCTGCTCTTAACCAGAGCAGGCTTCAGACTGCAAAAAGCCGGTTTCATGTTCTTGTTTCCTACCTAACTTATCTTAAAGGGATAAAAGTAACCGCTTTTTGGCGACATGCGCGTCAAAAAGCAAACTTAATT
>WREE01000158.1 GCA_009779515.1 Symbiobacteriaceae bacterium | reverse complement strand
GAGGTTAAAGCATCGAAAAGCTCTTTCTTGGCGGCTGCGATAGCTTCCAAAGAGCCCAGTCTTTCTAAATGAACTTCTAAAATGTTGCAGATCAAAGCGTAGTCCGGTGGAGCTATAGCACAGAGCTCGGCTATTTCACCGGGAGCTACCATAGCCATTTCCAATACAGCAACTTCTGTTTGGGGGGTCAAAGCGAAAAGGGTTAGAGGTAACGATATCTCCGTGTTGCGGTTTCCTTCGTTTTTTAAAACATGGAAACGAGCAGAGAGCACGGCGGCAGTTAAATCCTTGCAGCTTGTTTTCCCCATACTGCCGGTGACAGCAATCACCGGTACCGGATAGCGTTGTAACTGGTAGCGTGCCAGCTGGGCTAAGGCTTGGCGACAATCAACCACCACCAACTGGGGGGATATGTCGGGTAGGACTCTCTCTACCAGGACGGCGGCGGCTCCAGCTGCCAAGGCAGCAGCCGCATATTGGTGCCCGTCGGTACGTTCGCCGCTAATCGCCACAAAAAGATCACCCGGTTGGACTTCTCGACTGTCGCTAACACCGAGCCGGATTACTACCGATGGATCGCCTATGAGATTACCGGAGACTATGGCTGCCATCTCTCCCAGGGTGAGGTTAAGCAAGGGGACACCACCTTACTATTATCAATACTATTTAGGTGCTAGGCGTTAAATGCTATTGATTATCTTATTAAAATATATTGCTCCGGGGTAGCCGGACGAAAACCCAGCTCGCGAGCGCGCCCTTGGATAACTTCCAGAGAGCTGTGGCGGTGGATTTCCATTTCCAGACGTCTGGTGGTCGTTAGGGCTTCGTATAATATACGGTTGTTTTCTTCGAGACGGTAAGATAAATCAGTCTGGGTGGCATAACAGCTAAGCTCGACTAAAACTAGCATGGCTAACACTAACAGCACCAAGAGAGAACGGGTTAGTGGCCAGAGATCACTCCGCCGGGGAAGAGGTTTACGGGTGACCCGCCGACGAGGTTTGGGGTCAGCTTGGGGGCGAGGTTCGTAGACTCTGCTGGGAAGAGCCGACATAGGCGTATCACCTCTGATAGATCATGATATCCTTGGACATAACGCAGACTTTATGCTTTTTATTTAGACACGCTCAGCGATTCTAAGTTTGGCTGACCTAGCTCGAGGGTTGCTCTCCGACTCCTGAATGCTGGGAGTAATTGGCTTTCTATTCACCCTTTTGAGACTCGGAGTTAAGCCACAGACACAAGGATATTGCTTAGGGCAGGTGCAGGGGTTCTCCTGACCTGCGATAAACTCTTTAACCAAGCGATCTTCCAGTGAATTAAAGGATATTACTGCCAAACGCCCTCCTATCTTTAGCCAGGGGATAATTTGGGGTAGTGTTTCGGCTAAATAAGGTAATTCGTTATTAACAGCCATACGTAAGGCCATAAAGGTGCGCCGTGCTGGGTGCCCCCCTTGGCGTCTGGCAGCAGCTGGAATTCCCTGGTAGACGCAGGTGACCAACTGCCTGGCAGTGGTAAGTGGTGCCCGTGCGCGTTCTTGCACGATAGCAGATGCAATGCGGCTTGCCCACCGTTCTTCGCCATAATGGGCGATAATACGTTGAAGTTCCCGATAGCTGTAACTGTTTAGGATATCGGCTGCGGTAGTAGTCTGCGAAGAGCTAAGTCGCATATCTAAAGGAGCATCTTCCCAGTAGGTGAAGCCTCGTTCTGGATTGTCCAGCTGGGGGGAAGAAACTCCTAAATCGAAAAGGACACCGTCTAACAGAGGTCGGGGTGTGCCATATTTCTCCTGGAGCAGTTGGTGGCAAAAACGAAAGTTGCTGTTGATAAGGGTGTAGCGTCCTGTATAGGGTTGTAACCGTAGCTCAGCTGCTTGTAGTGCCTGGGGATCCACATCGAAGGCGAGGAGCGTTCCCTCAGGGGTCAAGGTGTCTAAGATAGCAGCGGCATGTCCACCGGCACCCAGGGTGCAGTCCAGATAAAACCCCTGGAGGTTGGTCACCAAATATTGCAGCACTTCCCTTTTCAGGACACTAGTATGGTGAAATTCTTCTAGCATGGCAACATGGATAATAGTTTTGTCATGGCTTCCCAGAGAGCATCTCCCTGAGGAGGGAGAACCTCCTGGGCAACATGGTCGGGGTGATATAGTATTTTGCGGCTATCAGCGGTGAAATACCCCAACAAGGAGGAAACAATCCCCTGCTCCTGCAACCTTGCCACTAACTCCTCCCCTTGAGGGGTGGCGATGAGGAGCGAGCCGCTAGAGATGAGACGCAAAGGGTCGACAGCCAGGATCTGGCACAGACGGGCAATTAAGGGGTGTTGAGGGACCATAGCCTCATCGATGGTAAAACCTAAACCGGCGGCTTCGGCCAGTTCATAGAGAGCACCCAAAAGACCCCCTTCAGTGACATCATGCATAGCATGGACGAGACCTTGAACAGCCAGGCGGCTTTCGGCTGCCACCGAGACCTGATCCATCATCTTACAGAGTTGCTCCAGCTCTGCTGCGGAAAACCACGGCTGCAGAGCACCACCATAATCTTTAGCCAGAATAGAAGCTCCTTCTTGTCCTATATATTTCGTGAGCACAATCGCATCACCGGCTTGGGCATCCTTACTGCGTAAGACTCTTCCCTGAGGAGCGGTGCCTAGGACTGTGGTGGACAGAACCACCCGGTTAACTGCTGAGGTTATTTCGGTATGCCCTCCACAAATTTCCATTTGTAACTCAGCAGCTGCTAAAGCGGCATCCTGCATAATCAGACCTATCTCTTCCGGGGTTGTCCCTTCGGGAGCCAAGATCGTCAGCAAACACCCTACCGGTTCAGCTCCGTTAGCGAAGATATCGTTAGCCGCAACTTGCAAAGCCAGCCAACCAGCTCGCTGGACAGCGCCGGTAATAGGGTCGGTAGAGACAACCAGTAGCTGGCTATTTAAATTCAAAATTGCCGAATCTTCACCCAATTCCGAAGGTTGCAGAACTTCAGGGCGTTGGACACCCCGGGAGTTAAAAATGAAGCGCTGCAACTGCTCCGGAGTGAGCTTACCCGTTTGCATTTATTAATACTCTCCTTTTAGCTGTCAGCTGGGTTTTTGCCATATATCCTATGTCTCGCCAGGAGGTAAGCCCCAGCTTTCATTCTTGCTTAAAAGAATAGCACATTCTGAAATAAAGTTCAAGAAAAAGGATAAGCAGGTAGAGTGACGGTAAGGCTACTCGGCTAGATGGGGGCTACCCGCCCCCAAACCCTGTTTATGATATCTTTCGCCGCACTTTCTTCTTTTCCTTTTCTCATATTTAAATTGAAGGTAATTAGTATAACCTCGGCGAAGTGATGCGGCGTTGATATTTATATATCTGTATAGGAGGTTTTATTATGCCCCTGCCTTCTGTGGCGGAACGGGCTACCCGAGTCCAGGCATCGCCTATCCGTCGCTTAGTGCCTTTAGCCAACGAAGCTAAAGCCAGAGGGACTCATGTTTATCACTTGAATATTGGGCAACCAGATATTGAAACTCCCCCTATCTACTTCGAAGCTATATTCAATGCCAATATTAAAATCTTGGCCTATGGCGATTCCGGTGGCTTGCCAGAGCTACGCCAAGGGCTTACTGGCTATTACTCCCGTTTTGGTGTGCATGTAACAGCAGAGGAAATTCTTATTACCACCGGAGGTAGCGAAGGGTTGCTTTTTTGCATGCTCACCTGCCTCAACCCCGGGGAAGAAGCTATTGTTCCTGAACCTTTTTATACTAACTATAATAGCTTTGCTACCATGGCAGGTATCACCATAGTTCCCATACCAGGCTCAGCTACCGATGGTTTTCGCATGCCCAGTGAAGCGGAGTTAAACGCCTGTCTTACCCCCCGTACCAAAGCTGTCTTAATCGGCAATCCTGCCAACCCTACCGGAGTGGTCTACACCAGAGAAGAGTTGCAACGCTTGGCCGACTTTGCGGTGGCTCATAATTTGTTCATCCTGGCAGACGAGGTTTACCGTGAATTTGTCTATGATGATGCAGAGTTCACCAGCATTCTCACCATACCTGGGGTGGAGCAACATGCTATTGTCTGTGACTCTATTTCCAAACGTTTCTCAGCCTGCGGAGCACGGATAGGCAATATCGTGACCCACAATAAGGATGTTATTGCTTCGGCATTGAAGTTTGGTATGGCTCGTCTCTGTCCACCTACCCTGGAGCAAATTGGAGCGGTGGCAGCTCTATCGGTGTTACCTGAGTATAACGAAGGAGTGCGAGTTGAATATCAGCGCCGACGGGATGCTATCTATCGGGGGGTTAACGCTATTCCAGGCGCCTCTACTTACCTTCCTAAAGGTGCCTTTTATCTC
>WREE01000157.1 GCA_009779515.1 Symbiobacteriaceae bacterium | reverse complement strand
ATTTTGCTCATCACCTCGGATCACGGCAACTGCGACCAAATGCGTCTGGAAGATGGCACCCCGCACACCGCTCACACCTTAAGCGATGCTCCTTTTATACTCATTAGCAACCATACCGAGCTGCGTTTACGCAACAACGGCCTGTTAGCCGACATCGCTCCTACGGTGTTGCAGCTTTTAGGCATAGTCCAGCCTTCGGAGATGAGTGGTCGCTCTTTAATTCAAAGTGTCTAGCCAGCCGGAGCAACAAGTCACCCTCACCGCCATCTCTCTGGTTACCGTGTTGACCGTTGTTTCCAAAGGGTTGGGTCTTTTCCGCGAAATGCTGTTAGGGTGGACTTTCGGCATTTCGGAGCCGGTAGCGGCGTTGGGGGTGGCCAACGGCTTCAGCTCTACCATTTTTGAAGTTCTTACTTTAACCGTAGTGGTGGTGGCACTCCCTCTCTATACTGAGCTTAAGCTGCGTCAGGGAAGCAGTGCTGCCCAAGCCTTTCTCGCCAACCTTCTTTCCCTGCTTTTGCTGGGAGCTGTACCCCTGGTGGCTCTTCTCTGGTTCCTGGCAACTCCTTTGCTTCGTCTCTTCGCGGGAGGGTTAGCGCCAGCCGAACTGCTTCTCACCCAAAGCTTCTTGCGCACTGTTCTCCCAGCAGCATTTTTTCAAATTATCGGGGCTATCTGCACCATCTATTTGCAATCAGAACGCAAGATGGTGCAGATAGTCCTGGCGAGTATGGCCGTTAATATAGCCTATATTTCCGCTATCTTTCTCGCCATGCGTTACGGTTCTATCTGGTTGGCTAAGGGGGTAGTGCTGGGAGCAGCTCTAACCTCTCTGCTATTTTGGCTGCAAGCTCGGGCTCACGGGTTTGCCTGGCGCCCCAAGTTGGACTTTAAAGACCCCATGCTGCGGCGAATTATCTACCTCATGATCCCCAGTTGGCTGGGGATGAGCATTCGGACGCTGAATATAATGGTCGATCGCAGTGTTGCTTCTTACTTGGGCGTAGGAGCTATAGCTGCTATAGAGTATGCCCAAAAGACCCTCCATGCTGCCTCCTCTCTGGTAGTCCCCACCATTTATCTGATTATTACTCCTCTCTTTGCCGAAAGTGCCGTTAAAGGGTTGGCTAAGCTGCGAGAGGCTTTCCATAAATCGCTGCGTTATATTCTCATTATCATGGTTCCTATGACTTTGGGGGGGATCTTCGTCGCCCACAACACCATTAGCGTCATCTATGGTTACGGCGCCTTTGATCAGACCGCTATTGCTCTTACCGTGCAGGCGATGCTCTTTTACACCCCTAACACCCTCTTTTTAGTCGTCATCAACGAGGTGATTTACCGTTATTTTTTAGCCTTACAAAACACCTTAACCCCCATGCTGATCAATGTTGCGGCATTATTATTAAATATCATTTTGAATATAATTCTTTCTCGCTATATGGGAGTAGCCGGTCTGGCGTTAGCCAGCACCCTGGCAACCTTGTTGGCTGTGCTGCTGGGGATGTGGCGTATGGGTCGGTATCGTGATCTTGAGCCGGGAGCTTCGCCTAGGGCTGCTTTACCCTGGGTGTTCCTGGCTGCTCTGACGATGTTAATACCGGTAGCCGCTCTTAACCTTTGGCTTGTCCCAGGGGCGGTTTTGCGCTGGCAGCGCCTGGCAGTTATCTTGTTGCAAGTCGCTTTAGGTGGCGGTGCGTACCTGGCAACCATCTCCCTGTCCCCTCTGGAGGAGGTAGTGGAGCTCAAACAGATGCTGAGACGGAGGTAAAACCATGAATATAGCCACCAACAGCTCCCTGGAAAGCTTTCATCCCCATATTGCCACTTGGTTTCGGGAGCAAGTTGGTATTCCTACTCCGGTACAGGAAGAAGGGTGGCCGGTTATCCTCCGGGGAGAAAATGCCTTGCTGACAGCTCCTACCGGCACCGGTAAGACGCTGGCGGCTTTTCTGGCTGCCATCAACCGCTTCTACTTAAAGTATCTGGCAGGGGAGAGTCAGGGGGGATTGCGCGTCCTCTACCTCTCCCCCTTAAAATCGTTAACCAACGATATGTACCACAATTTACAGCGTCCCATTCAAGGTTTAGGTTTAACTTCGGTTCTTAAAGTAGCCGTGCGTAACTCCGATACTTCCCCCAAAGATCGCCGCACCACGTTACGCCACCCTCCTCATATTTTATTAACTACCCCGGAATCGCTATTTGTCCTGCTAACTGCGAAAAATGGTCGGACAATGTTGCAAAATGTGGAAACCGTTATTGTTGATGAAGTTCATGCCCTTTTGGACTCCAAGCGCGGTACTCATTTGGCTTTATCCCTGGAAAGGTTGGAAGCTCTGGTGGGTAAACCGCTGCAGCGAGTAGGTCTTTCGGCAACAGTTAACCCTGTGGAGACTGCGGCTGCTTTTCTGGTAGGCTTCAGCCAGGAAGAGCCTCGTCCGGTGCAAATTATCGCCCCCCCCACGGTGAAAAGAGCACAGGTGCAAGTTACCTCCCCCGTGGAAGATATGCGCGTTCTCCCCGAAGGAACTATTTGGCCAGAAATCTGTAAAACTATCTATAATCTAGCTAAAGAGGTCCGCACTACCTTAGTATTTTTAAACCACCGAGCACCCTGTGAGAAGGTAGCCCACGGCATTAATTCCTTATACGGTGGGGCTTTTGCTCTAACCCACCACGGCTGTGTCTCCAAAGAACAGCGGCTGGAAGCGGAACGGCTGCTCAAAGCCGGGGAGCTACGTTGCCTTTGTGCCACCTCCTCCATGGAGTTAGGTATCGATGTGGGGGAGGTAGACCTGGTCTTACAGGTGGCAGCTCCACCTTCGGTAGCCTCGGGCTTACAGCGCATGGGGCGAGCCGGGCATACCCCCCAGAGCGTGTCGGTGATGCACCTTCTCCCGCGCACGGTGGCAGACAGTTTGGCTTGCGGCTTTATTGCCGAAAGTGTGGCAGCGGGAGCTATGGAGGAAGCGGTAATTCCCCAAAATTGTCTGGATGTTTTAGCTCAGCACTGCGTCTCCATGGCTGCGGTGGAAGAGTGGCAGGTGGCTGATATCCTGCAGTTAGCCAGGCAAGCCTATCCCTACCGTCAACTAAATCTACCAGAACTGGAAACGGTTCTTGCCATGCTCTACGGTGATTATGAACACCGGGAGGAGAAACCGGTATACCCTCGCCTTAACTACGACCGTATACAGGGGCTCGTCTCGGCGGCACCTTCCTCCCGTATGTTAGCGCTTCTATCTGGAGGCACTATTCCCGACAGAGGTTATTACGGGGTGGTCTTAGAAGATGGTACTCGTCTGGGAGAGTTAGATGAAGTCTTTGTCTTCGAGTCACGTTTGGGCGACCGCTTTATGCTGGGTGCCTTTGCCTGGCAGATTCAACGGGTCGACCGGGATAGGGTCGTAGTCAAACCGGTTTCGACCGCAGGAGCTCGTTCCCCTTTTTGGCAGGGAGATTGGCACGGTCGCAAGTATTCCTTTGGTAAGAGAATAGGTGCGGTGATGGGTCGTCTGGAAGGGATCGAAAAGAGCAGGGAGCTGGAAAAAGCTCTCTCCCAGGAACTTATGCTGGATGAAGCTGCGGCAGCTAACGTCGCCCGTTTGCTTATAGCTCAGCGAGAAGCCAACGGCTGTCTACCTACCGATAAACGCATTGTGGTGGAACACTTTCGGGATGCTCAGGGCAACGCCAGTGCGGTTATTTATATGTCTTACGGCGGTAGAGTCAACCTAGGTCTCCTCATGCTGTTGGAACATACCTTGGCAGGGGAAGGGGAGACTGTGCAGTTTATGCAAAACGAGGAAGGGCTGCTGCTGCATAGCTTAGATAATCGTCGCCTTCCTGCCGGATTACTGCAACGTTTGCCGGAACAGGGCGTGCCGGAGCTCCTGAGACGACTCCTTCCCCATAACCCTTTATTCGCAATGGTTTTTCGCTATAATGCTTCCCGGGCGTTAATGATGGGGATGCGCCAGCGAGGGAGAGTTCCTTTATGGGTCCAGCGTCTCCGTAGCGATGAAGCCCTGCAGCGAGCCTTGTCTTACCCCGATCACCCTCTACTGGTGGAAACCATGCAGGATTGCCTGGAAAACTACCTGGATCTGGCAGGGATAACCGAGGTTATTGCCGCACTTAAGAGCGGGCAGATTGCGGTCAGGGAAGTTTATCATGAGCAACCTTCTCCGATGGCTATCGAATATCAACGCATGTTCGAAGGCGAGTATATGTATGCTGACCCTAAACCCGAAAAAACGGTGACCCGCACTGGCGCTTTGGTGGAAGTCCTGCCCAGCCTGGCAGCCGCTCCGGAAGCGGAGGACCTGCTACAGGTTGCTGCTTTACCGTTGCCAGAAGACAGTATGGAGATGCACCGCTACTTAATGATCAGCGGCGATTTGCGCTTGCAAGATATCGATAACCGGGTGCT
>WREE01000156.1 GCA_009779515.1 Symbiobacteriaceae bacterium | reverse complement strand
TTAATTGCATGAACATAACTTAATTCGCCGAAGAGCGCACTCTTAAGGCGAGAGGCTGAGGACTTTGTCTTCAGCCTCATATGCGGCGTTCCAGGGTATGGCTGTAGGGAGTGAAGTGGCGCTGCCAGAAGCGCACTGCTCCGCTGTTGCTGCTCTCGTAATCGACCCGACAGTGGGTGTAACCTCTTGGGATGAAACTTTGAGCTGCATAGGCGAGCAGCGCTCCTCCGACTCCACTTTGGCGATATAGCTCTTGGGTATAAGCGCGGTTGATATTAATTACCCCGGGATAGTCGGAGATATAATCTTCGCCTTCTTCCTCTGCCTGTAAAAAGGCGATAATACCTCCTTGATGCTCAGCTACATAGTAGAGGCACTCTTCGGTCTGGATACTGTTAGCTATAAACTGACTGCTCTTTGGGCGGTGGTAAGATAGCAGAATGGGAGGTGAACGCAAGTAGGTTGCCAGTTCGGTATCCAGCTGGGCAAGGGTGGGAGCATCAGCGGCTGTAGCCTGGCGCAGAACTACCTCCCGGGGCTGGCTTACCAGCTGAAAGCCCCTTAAGTCGAGAATAGCATCAATACAAGTGCAGCCAAAACCGTGCAAATACAAGGCATAGAGGGTGTCGCGGTCGTAGGTAAAAGTGGTGATAATATGGCGCAGCACCTTTTGCGTCACCAGCACTTCACAGGCTCCTTGGTAGAGCAGGTTGTAGCTATGGCTGCGTGATGCACCGCAGGCTCCGGAGGCATGTAGTTGGCTCCAGGTGCCATAATAGCCCTGCTGTTGCTCCCAGGGGCGATTCCAGGAGAGAAAGCCTAGCAGCTCTCCGCCGCTATGCAGCACTACCCCTCGGTTCTCCTTGGCAGCTTCAGTCAGAGAGGGGATGCCTGCGTAAGCAGGGATTGAAGAGAGGACTTCTTGTGCCTCAGCATGGCAACTTTGGGTAATTAAAGCCGCTTGTTCCAAATATTTGGTCGTAAAAGTATCTAGGGTTGGCATAGTTTTTTCCTTAAACTCCTAAAGGAGCGGTAACCCCCAGCTGTTGGCCGATAGCTATAAGCTCGGCCAGGGTACTTTGGTTAACCGGTATACCGTTTTGCTTCATCTGTTGCATGGCGAATACTTCCTTTTCACCATGAGAGTAGATACGGTCAGCACCGTCGGCTTTGGGTAGAGAACGCAACTCTTCGAGAAAATCCGAGAGGTGCTGGGTAATAGCAGCAGCATCGCCAAAGAGATTGAGATCCATCGCCATGAAGCCGTGGCAAATACCTCCGAACTGCCCTTGGTAAGTATGATTGGAGGTAGTTCCCAGGGAGAAAATAGCCGAACAAATCTCGCTGATCATGGCAAAACCGTAGCCTTTATGACTGCCGGTAGCTTCTTCGCTGCCACCGATAGGGAGTATGCCTCCTTCTTTGCGGTTGAGGGCGTTAAGTGCAACTTGGGCATCGGTGGTGGGAACACCTCGTTCATCCACTGCCCAACCGGGGTAGAGAGGCTCCTTGTTCTTATTATAGACCTCTACTTTACCACGAGTGATTACCGTGGTTGAAGCATCGAAGAGGAAGGGGTACGGCTCGGCAGGCATAGCCAAAGCCACCGGGTTGGAACCCAAAGCGGCTTTACGGGCATAGGTGGGGACAAGCAAAGGAGAGGAGTTCGTAAAACTCATCCCCAGTAGCCCCTGGTCACAAGCCATTTGCGCATAAAAGCCAGCAATACCGTAGTGGTTAGAGTTACGTGTGGTAACCATACCTATACCATTAGCCTGAGCCTTGGTAATAGCTAGAGACATGCATTTATGAGCAATGAGCTGCCCCATACCTTCCTGGCCGTCGATGACGGCAGAAATGGGGGTCTCAAAGACCACCTTGATATCCCCGTGGGGATGGATAAGACCGCGGCGAATATCAGTATCATAACGGATGAGGCGCTGCACTCCATGACTTTCGATACCATACAAGTCGGAGCGAATGAGTACATCGGTGATGATGGTAGCTTCCTCGTCAGTAAAACCCATTTGTTTAAAAGCCTGGTGGCAAAAGTTATATAAGAGGTCGTAGGGGATAGTTTGGTAATCCATGAACACCCTCCTTGGTATTAGTTCATTTGCGTTCCTGCCAGTAACGTAAAGATTCTTGCATAAACCCAGCTACATCGATGTCGTAGGTTCGGTTGAGCAAATCTCCACTAAGGATATCATCCACCGCACCGTAAGCTTGGGTGTGACCTTCTTTGAGTACCAACATCGTGTGACTTAAGCGTAGAGCTAAGTTAATATCGTGCCACACCCCGATAATAGCTCGGGAACCTTCTTGTACCCATGCCTGCAGGTAGACCAGCATTTCCACTTGGTATTTTAAATCCAAATGGTTAGTCGGCTCATCCAGGAGAATGATCCGAGGCTCTTGGGCGAGGGTGCGAGCTAAAAAGACGCGCTGGAGTTGCCCCCCGGAGAGGTGAGATATCTCTTGGTCACGTACTTCCCAAAGCCCGACAGCCTCCAGACAACGCTGCACCACCGCTTTGTCTTTCGGGGTAGGCATAGCCCAAAAGGTGTTAGCCATATGGAGATAGCGCCCCATCATCACCGTTTCTTCTACGGAATAGGAAAAATAGATACTGGGGATTTGACTCAACATAGCAATCTCTTTAGCCACCGCTTTGGGTTTGAGCTGCTTTAGTTCCACCCCCTGCAGCTCCACGGTGCCACGATAAGGGAGAAGCTGAGCAATAACTTTGAGCAAAGTGGTCTTGCCACAGCCGTTAGGTCCGATCACCGCCAGGCACTCCCCGGAGTGCAAAGTAAAGGAAATGTTGTGTAAGACATCTCTACCCTGGTATCCTGCCTTGATTTGCTGTACCTGTAACATGGAGGATCCTCCCTCAGCTAAAGGTGCGACGACGAAAATAGATCCAGGCGAAGAAAGGTGCTCCCAGGAAAGCGGTAACCGCTCCTACGGGAAGCTCATGGGGTGAAGTGAGCGTACGTGCAGCTAAGTCACAAATAACCATAAAAGCTCCCCCAAAAATACCGGAGAGAGGTACTACCCAACGATGGGAGGCACCAAAGAGGCGGCGCACAATATGGGGAGCCACCAGGTCTACGAAGCCAATAACCCCGCAAAAAGCCACAGTACTGCCGGTAAGCGCAGCTCCGGTAATCAACAAAATCCACTTTACCTTTTGTAAATCTACCCCCATGGAGCGGGCTTGCTCCTCGCCGAAGGTCATCATATCCAACTCGCGATGATAGCGTAAGACTATGAGCCCACCCAACAGTAGCACTGCGGCTAAAGTCGCCACGGTAGACCAGTCTTTCATAGCAAAGCTACCCATCTGCCAATAGTACAGGCGTTGCAGCTGTTCACCGGATAAAGCTGAAAGCATGGTGGTCATAGCGTTGACAAAGAGGGAAAAGACCATTCCTACCAGGATAATGGTATGGTTTTCCATTTGCCTGTCCAAACGGGAAGCCATACCCATGGTGAGAAGAATAGTCGCTAAGCCACCTAGGAAGCCTACCAAGGGGAGGGTTAAATTGCCTAAGAGGGGTCTAGTCATACCATACAAAATAACGATGCAGGCGCCCAGGGATGCTCCGGAGGAGACACCCAGAGTATATGAGGAAGCTAGAGGGTTCCGCAAGACCGACTGCATCACCACCCCACTGACCGATAAAGCAGCTCCGGCGGTAAAAGCCAGAAAGGTGCGAGGGAGCCTTAAAGTCCAGAGAATGGACACCGCGGTGGGGCGAATATGGGGAGGTAAGTTTCCCCCCCAGAGTTTATGAGCCACGATACTGAGTATATCTTGTAAAGGCAAGTAGACTGAGCCGAGAGCAACCCCCAGGGTTATGGCGACGACAGCCAGGAGGACTAGTAGTGTTAACTTATTGGCCATATGTTAGTAAAGATCCGGGTAGATGGCTTTAGCCATCTCGATAAGAGCTTTGGTAATATGGTGGTTGGGACGGCTACTGGCATCGTTATCAATATAGTAGACCTCTTCATTAGCGACGGCAGTGATGGCTTCCCAACCTGGGCGGGCGAGGATCTCGCCGATAGGGTCGTCCAGGTAGTTTACGGAGGTTAGAATAACATCGGGGTTGGCATCTATCACAACTTCATCGGTAATAGCAGCCCAACTGTTAACTTCGGCTAAAATATTAATCGCACCAATTATTTCGAGCATTTCGTGGAGAAAGGTGCCGCTGCCAAAGCTATAAAGATAGGGTGCTGCGGCAATTTCGTAGTAAACACGCTTTTTCTCCGTAATACTGTTTCCAATGGTAGCGATGATTGCAATTTCTCTATCCATTTCGGTGACCAGCTCTCTAGCTTTGGCGGAAACACCCATTACTTCGCCTAAAAAAAGGATATCGTCTTGGATATCCTGGATACTTTCACTGGAAGGGATATAAGCCACACAGATACCGGTA
>WREE01000155.1 GCA_009779515.1 Symbiobacteriaceae bacterium | reverse complement strand
GGGCTGCTTGGGCTATGAAGAGATCCTCTTCCTGGGTTATACGCTGCTCTAAGCTGGTTAAAGTGTCGTGCAATGCTGGGTTAGTCTGACTAGCTTTCACCAACTGCTCTCGTGCCATCACCAAATTGCCCTGCAGAAGAGCATCCTGGGCCTGATGAACATGCTCCTGGAAACGTCCCGTCCGGGCGAGAATATAGCCACAAGATGGATTCGGGCATCTTGCGGCTAAGGCGATGATAGCAGTCTGACACTGGGGACAGGTAGTATACAGAGGGTTGCCACAGTTAGGGCAGCGGTTGATTCTTTGCGCCGTTTCTTCATCAGGAAAGACCACGCTCTCTAAGCAGTGGGCACATTTTAAGCGAAAGAGTATTTCATGGGGTAAGTAAGGACCTTCCGGATCCCTCAGAAGGTCGGCTTCCTGGTTATAAATCGCCAAAGCTATCTCGTTAACTCCCGAGATATTCCCCAGCTCCTTAACGATAACCGCAATCATAGCCTCGGCTAAGGTGGGGTTACGCAACCTCCCTTTGGGGATATGCTTAAAGCTGGCAAATAGCTTCGTCAACTCCGAACTGCGATATTGGAGATATAGCTCAAAGGCCTGACGGTTGGTGTCATTATTAACAATATAACTTTTACATAAGGCTGCCAGGGAGGCACAGCACTTACCCAGAGGATCGATATGCCCAGCATACTGCACGGCATACTTATCCAGGAGGACTTGGAGTTCGGGGCTGCTCATTCTTTGGTAGCGAGCCCCCTCGCCGGGAGTCCCTTCCAAGTAAGCGCAAAAGCTGTACAGATCGTAGACCTGCTGTGGGGAAGAGCGAGGGTCGGGCATTTCACGTAGAGCTGCCATCTCTGCCACTATGCGGGGAGCATTGGGGGGGAAATCGGGCATAGTTATGGGCAGTTCAGCAACGGTAAATCCCGCCGCCGCTAAACCTTGCTCCACTTTGGCAGCAGATAAGCGGAAGCTCTTACGTAGCTCGTTGACCTTGGCTTTAGTGACTACCGGTTTGGTGGAGTAGACCATTTTCTCTATCTGCAGCATTTCGGCAAGAGCTACCAGGCTTTGCTGGGTGCGCTCAGCGGCTAATTGGCTAAAACGGAGAGTAAATTGCTTTTCATCTGCCGCTAAAACTTCCCTTTTCATTTCGGCTAAAAAGGCTAGCTGTTTGGCGTATTCGCTCTGCTCCAAGGGATCAGAGCTGGTGGAGCGCAACCCCTGAATATCTCTAATTTTCAAGGTAAAGGCGTCGTTGACCCTCTTGGGGCTCTCAGGGGGGTCAAATTCTATTCCCAGGAAGTCGAAAAGATCGTAGGGCATAGGGCTACCAAGGTTCAACCTGAGAGTCTTGTCCGACTCGACTCTCGGCTTCCCTATTTTTTATTAGGCTTTGGGCAATAGTGCCAAAAGCCTGGCTTAACTCCTCTTGGGCTACCAATAAGGCGTTAGCATCGCTGCTGGAGATAGCTGCTAGGAAGTTTTTGTCGGCTGAACCAAAGCCGATCGCTGCCGTTTCAATATCTACTTCGTGGCACAGCTTAGCGTCGGCGATAGCCTTATCCTGGTAGCGCCAAACCCCATCAGCTAAGACAATGGCACAGCGCCGCCCCGCTTCCCCTTGCAACATCTCCAAAATAGTAGCGAAAGGGTTACCTCTGTTGCTCCGTCCGGTCAGCCCGCATTTTATGCTCCGGATGGCAGTATAACAAAGATCAGGGTCGCGACTTAAGGGGAGGACGACTTCCGCTCGGTCGGAAACCGCGACCACCCCCAGTTGGGTGTGGGTAAAGTCTAAGTTACTGACAAAATCGCACATAGCCTCTTGGGCTGCCGCCAGCGGTTTACCTTGCATACTCCCGGATACATCCAGAGCTAAGACCATGGCTAACTCACGGAAAGTAGTCTCTTCCTCGTGATAAATAGGGCGTCCAAAGCGGGACAGGTCTTGGTCAAGAGCCTCGCGTCGGATAGGTAGGTCGGTGGCATCTTGCTCCTGACGTGCCGCTACCTGAATGATACCGTTAGCATCGTAGCTATATTGCACACGCATAAAGGTTTTGCCTTGCTGCGCTCCAAGATGT
Source organism: Symbiobacteriaceae bacterium (assembly GCA_009779515.1). Taxonomy (GTDB): domain Bacteria; phylum Bacillota; class JAAYKD01; order JAAYKD01; family WRDA01; genus WREE01. The sequence continues at coordinate 2,381 of WREE01000155.1, read as the reverse complement.
CGAATGCCGGAAACAATATATTTTTCCGGCATAAAGTGACAATCCAGAGGGTTTTCCTGGTCTCCCTGTAACAGATATATCTCCATGATGTTAGGACTACGAGGAGAAGTGCGAAAGGTAAAACCTCGAGCGGAGCGTACCGGTCGTGGATGGTTGGCAGGAATAATTATTTCATTGTGATAATGCGTTCCCTCAGGGCTGACAGCCACAATCCCTAAGGCGTGAGCAGTAGTCTCCCGTAAAGAGATGCTCCCGATACCTTGCAGGCGTCGAGCTGTCTGTACCGGAGCGGAGGTATCGGCCAGGGAAGCTAAACCCACTCCCCGTAAATCGGTACTTTTGCGACCATCGTTATTAACCAGGACGGTAAGTTGATGAAACCCCTCTGGTTGCTTAGTGGCCTGGATAGCGGCGCCTAAAGCTACCGCCTCATCGGGGTTGATATGAGCAATAGGCTTTTTGCCCAGGAGTTCCGTTAGATAGAGGGAGACCCCAGGCATACGGGTGGAGCCACCCACCAGCAGAGTGTCGGCAATATGCTCCCGGGTAATTCCTACTTCGCGGAGAAGCTGGCGGCACAGGGAGCCAGTGCGCTCTAAGAGATCCGACGTGACTTCCTCGAATTCCCGGCGGCTCACCGTTAAAGCAACTTTACCATGTTGAGGTAAAGTCACGGTGGTGGGTGCGTTGGGCATGGCAGTGAGACGCAGCTTCACTCCCTCGGTGATACCGCGCACGGCGGCTAACCAGGTAGGGTGGTTGGCAACTTTAATTCCCGATTCATGTTCAATTTTGTGGCAGAGCAGTTCCTCTAGGCGGGTGTCCCAGTCACGCCCCCCCAGGAGGTGGTCACCCCGCGTCGCTACGGTGAGTAGCTTGCCGTCGCCAGCCATACGGATGAGGGTTATATCAAAGGTGCCACCACCCAAGTCGTAAACCAAGATATTGGCATTCTCTCGCCAACTGCCGAGACCGTAAGCCAGAGCTGCCGCATTAGGCTCATCAATTATCTTCTTAACTTTGAGCCCGGCAGCTTCAGCGGCTTGTTTAGTGGCTTCGCGCTCGGGGGTATAAAAATAAGCTGGGACAGTAATAACTGCTTCAGTAATGGTCTCTCCTAGGTTGGCTTCTGCCTCTTCTTTAAGATGCCTGAGCAGTAAAGCCGACAGTTCTTGAGGGGAGTAGCTCTCACTACCCAATTGGTAAATCTTTTCGGGGGAGCCCATTTGGCGCTTGAAAGCAGCCGCACAACCTGGGGCAGCTGAAATAAAGGCCGAGAGCGCCTCGCGGCCGAAGACGAAACTACCGTTGATATATTGGATAACCGAAGGGGTTATGCTATCCCCGGCACTGTTGGGGATAATACGGGGTTGCTGGCTACCTGGGTCTACGATAGCAACTGCCGAGTAAGTAGTACCCAGGTCTATACCTATCGCCACAGGCAAAGTGTCACCTCCAAAGGGAGTTAGCGTTGACCCTGCACCATATTAGTAGACTAAATTTCACCTTTGGTTCGCATACCGGAGAAACGCTGGACTTCGGCAGCTAATTCCTCCGGGGTTTTGGTGTGACCGGATTCTAAGAGCACCTCTACGGTTTCTCCAGTTTGGGGGTTGTGAGCACGCACTTCCAACCCCAAAGTGGAGCAGCGGAAGAAAACTTCAATAGGAGCTCCTTGGGGGGTGTTGGGAGGCAGTGCCAGGGTAACTTTACCCAAAGTTTTGACTTTCAGAGCCGGATCGGTATGTTGGGGTTTTTCGTTAGCATCCAAAGCGGGGGTAACATAGCTGTTGACACGATCGTTAGCTACATTTTCAAAGACATAAAATTCTACTATCTCCTGAGCTGCCTCCAAGGTACCATACGTTTGGGTAGCTTCCGAGGGGTTAGGGTCACCCACGAAGAGTAAGTTGTCGATGACATAGTCGCCCTGGTGATTGAAAACGGCAGGGCCGAAGGAACGGGAGAGAATATCCTGGAAGTTGCTGACTACCGCCGGCACATGACCGATAACCAAATGCCGCGCTTGCTCTTTGGTGAGAGGAGGTGCGTCGGCAGTGACTATGCCCAGCTCCTGAGCCTTTTCTTCAATATCGCCACCTTTTTCCGTTTCATTGATCAGTTCGGCGATTCGTTCATTCCACTCCACAGCAGCAGCCAAGGCGGCGCCTTTGGCTACGGCTAAATCCGGTTGCTCCATGCGTACTTTGCCGGGAAAAATGCCTTCCACGGCGGTTCGGACCATGGGCATACGAGTTGAGCCGCCGACTAAAAGGACAACATCGACAGCTTCCGGGGCAACGGCAGCCTCTCCCAGGAGTTTGTGGACAAAGCTAATAGTGCGAGCAACTAAATCGTGGGTGAGCTCCTCAAAGCCTTGG
>WREE01000154.1 GCA_009779515.1 Symbiobacteriaceae bacterium | reverse complement strand
TCCGCCACAGGAACTGTGGCGCAGGAGCGAAGCTCCTGTAAGCGCAGGCGGGCTTTGCCTGCCGTAGCGACCGGGGGTTTGGGGGTGGGTAGCCCCCATCTATCAGAGTAGAAGCCCATGAACCGCAGTTCACCTATGGCGTTATAGATGTGGGCTTCTACTCCGCCACAGGAACTGTGGCGCAGGAGCGAAGCTCCTGTAAGCGCAGGCGGGCTTTGCCTGCCGTAGCGACCGGGGGTTTGGGGGTGGGTAGCCCCCATCTATCAGAGTAGAAGCCCACATGCATCATACTCTGGGTGAACGCAGTTCATGGGCTTCTACTCAGTTTTCTTCTCGCAGTAAAGGGAAATGGAGCCGGATGCAGAAACTGCTTTCCTTTGGCTCGATCTCCACTACACCTCCTGCTGCCGTAACCATATCGTAAATCCTTCGCAAACCAATACCCCGCATAAGTCCCGGCTTAGTGGAAACCAGGTCGCCTCGAGGGTTGCGACGGTAAATACCGTTAGAGGCATTGGTCACTTCAATAATCCACATCCCACGGTAAATACTGGCATGGAGCCGCAGGTAGCGCTGCTCGGGAGGTACCCGTTCCAGCGCCTCCATAGCGTTATCCAGTATATTGCCCATAATGGCCACAAAATCGCTGTTGCTGATGGGAAGCTCCTTGGGGATAACCAGGCGTCTTTCCAATTCTATACCTAAGCGCCGGGCATACTGCGACTTGACAAAAAGGAGCGCATCCAGGTGAGGGTGGCCGGAAAAGAGCAGGTCCCGCACGGGGATAAAGTCTTGGTGCAGCACTTCGATAATATAGCGCTGCATTTCATCGTAACTCTGCTTTTCGGCCAAACCGAGCAACACGCCAAAGTGCTGCTTAATATCGTGCCACAGCCCCTTAAGGTTATCATAGCCATCGAGAAGGTTCTGTAAATCCTTTTGTTCTTCCCCTACCCTGGCTACTTGGGCTTGCAGCTGAAAAGCACGACTTGTCCAAATTGCCTGACGATCAAAAAGAAAGAAGCCACTAATGGTGAGAACATAAAGACCTATGAAACAAATGGAGATGACACTTGCCAGCTCCGGATAGGTTAAGAGCATAGGGGTGAGGTCTAAAAAAACGCCTCCCAGCACCAGGGCGCCCACGGCAAGGGATGCTAGAAAGACCCCCATCCAGCGAGGCATGACCGGGGCTTCCACGGTAGGGCGGGCGATAAGTAAAAAGGCCACAATATCTTGCAAGGAGTAGAAGAGGAGCATAATCAGGCGCACCGTATCATGGCTGCTTAAAATTTCCCAGTTTAGGGTAGGAATACTGGAAACCCAAAAGTAGAGGAGCAGGTTTCCTCCCAGGAAGATAAGGTGTGCCACCGCAGGCCATAAAAGGCGGTATTTAAGCTCCCCCTCCTTAAAGATAACGCTGTAGGCAGTGTACAACAGGTAGGAGATTGCCATCAAAGGGTAGGGAGGAGCATGGCGTCGCTGTGCCAGGGTGAGCAGGAGAGTTATACTTACCGCAAAAACGGTATCATGCCTGCGGTCTTGCCAACCTCGGTCTAACTTGCGGTTAATCATCAGTAAAAAAAGGGAAGCCTCCATGGCATTATTTGCCAGCATCAAAAAGCTCCAGGCAGCCTCGGTCATGTAACCCACCACCTAAAAAAAACGTCGATATTCGCTAATAGTGCGCACAAAGGATTCCATATGATTACGGCTGATCGGCAACTCGGTTCGCTTGGCATCTTCAAAAATAAGCCGCTGAGAACCATACTGGTAAACATGATCCATATTCACAATTATACTGCGGTGGATGCGAGCGAAGTTGCGGGGGAGCCTCTCCAGCAAAGTAACCATCTGTTCGCGAAAACGGTAGTTTTCGTCCCCGTTGATAAGTATATAGTGACCTACACTGATAAAATAATAGATAGAGCGCACGGGGTAACGGATATTCTCCCGCTCCACCCGGCAGGAAAAATATTGTTCCGGAAGCTGTTGCAAGCGGTAAGCCATGCGGTCGAGTGCGGCATATAACGGTTCTTCCTGCACCGGCTTAACAATAAAGTCCAGCGCTTCCAGGGAGAAGCCTTTGATCATCAGGTCGCTGTGGTGGGTCACAAAAATAATAGGAATATCTTTATCCTTGCGGCGTACACTCTCGGCGAAAGAGACTCCGTCCAAACCGCCTGGCAGTTGAATATCCAGAAAGAGGGCATCGAAGCTGTCAGTATCGCTCCAAGCCCCTAAAAGCCTGTTGGCATCTTCAAAGGTGTGGATGACAACTTCGTGTCGACGTTTTTCCGCCCATTTCCGAATAAGGCTCTCCAGAGCATCACTGTGCTTTACTTCGTCTTCGCAAATGGCAAAGCTCCAGGGCATCTTAGCCAACCTCCGTTGCAAAAAACAGTATAATATAACATTTTTTCGTCAGAGTAAAGTAAAAATCCTGCCTGTTAGCCTGTGGCTAACCTTTCTTTACGGTTAACTGTCACGAATGCCCCAAATGTGGCAAGAAAAACTTTTGGGGACAGTATTTTGCTTTGTTCGCCAGATCTTTTCATACTCTGGCAGCCCTTGTGCTATGATGTCAACAAATAGGAGAAGAAATCAAGCACAGACGGGAGGTGAACAAAATGGGTATGACCGAGAAGATCAGGATTATGCTGGTAAAGCGTGGTAATTTGTCGGAAGCAGAGTTAGCAAGGCGTATGGGGATTTCCCCCCAGAACCTTTCCTACAAAATGAAGAGAGACAATTTTGCCGAGGGTGATCTGCGCGCCGTAGCTCGTGCGCTTGATTGCTCCCTGGAGATTGTTTTCATCCTTCCTAATGGCGAAATCGTCTAAAATACACAGCAATTTATTTTACCAGCACAACAATCCCCTTATGACCTGAGCTTTTGGGCTCCAAGGTTGTAAGGGGATTGTTTTAGGTCGCATTTAGGAAGCGCTCTTTGGCCTGATAACCACTTTGCCCGCCCACATGCGTTTTTGGTAGTAAATGGCGGCGATGACACTGGCGGAACTCCAGCCTACGGGGATAGACCAGGCTACTGCTTCTGGACCAAAACCGAAGCGGGAGACCAGGATGTTAGCGGTGACTGCCCGCAAGGTTAAGGAGAAGATAGTGAGGCACATAACGATAACGTTATCACCGGCTCCGCGAAAGAAGCCGTTATAGCCAAAGAAGATAGCAAAGAGGGAGAAGAAGAAAGCCAGAATGGACAGATAGTTACTGCCTATCTCCCGCACCATTTCCACCCCTTCCTCCCTGGCAGAGAGGAAGAGGTTAATGAGGGAGCCGCCCCACAGCCAGATAATGGTAGATAACCCCAAGCTGAGAGCCAGCATGAGCAAGGTGGCGGTGCGGAAAATCTCCTTAGCTCTCTCCTCGTTAGCTGCCCCCATATTCTGTGCCACCATAGTTCCAATAGCGGTGCTGATAGCTGAAAGGGGCATATAAGCCAGACTGTCGATGCGGGTAGCTGCCGTAATCCCGGCTATGGCGATGGCACCGAAGCCGTTAATTAAGTGCTGGATGGTTAAATGGGCAAAGGAGGTTAAGGATAGTTGGATAGCGTTGGGTATGCCGTAGGTAAGAATGTAACGAAAGATGGTTGTATCGAAGACCAGGCGCTGGATCCGAAACTCCGGCACCTGACGGTTGGCGTACATAAAGCAAGCCAGGGTAGCTACAGCTTGCGAGATGAGCGTTGCCCAAGCCACCCCGGCTACCCCCCAGCCGCCAACAATAACAAAGATGAGGTCGAGAACTACGTTGAGCAAGCTGGAGAAGATAAGTATATATAATGGGGTGCGGGAATCCCCTAATGCTCGCAAGAAGGAGGTATATAAATTGTAGAACATCATAAAAACTAAACCGCCCATGGTTATCCGCAGGTAGGTGGTCGCATCTCCCAGAATATCTACCGGCACCTGAAGCCAACGTAGGAAGGTAGAGGCGCCAAGGAAGCCAATACAGGTGATCAAAGCAATAGCCGCCCCCAAGGCGACCATGGCTGTCGACACCACGCGACTAAGTTCATCCTCGGCTTTGGCGCCGAAGTATTGGGCGATAAGCACCGAAGCGCCGTTAGTGAGCCCAATTAAAATAGGGTTTAGGATATTGAGTATAGGCGCTGCCGTACCCACTGCCGCCAAAGCTGCCGAACTGACGTAGACCCCTACGACGGCAGCATCTACCATATTGTAGAGCTGCTGGAAAATAGTGCCGATGAGCATGGGGACAGCGAAGGCGGCAATGTGGCGGATAATGTTGCCTTGGGTGAAATCTCGCATGACGGTTTACGCCCTTTCGTTTTTTACGTTGACCCAGCAAGGGTCATCTAAGTAGAAGTCCATGAATTGCGTTTACCCAGAGCATGATAGATGCGGGCTTCTACTCCGCATCAACGGGCAGATTGCCATCTGCCCCTACGAAAATCCATCGCCAATCCATCGTAGGGGACGATGGTAATCGTCCCGCT
>WREE01000153.1 GCA_009779515.1 Symbiobacteriaceae bacterium | reverse complement strand
CCAACGCTTAAAGGAGTTAAACTTCGATTGGCAGATTTTTTATGAAGTGCGACCAACCCTTAAGAAAGAACAAGTCAAGCTACTTAAGGAAGCGGGGATTGTTCTCATTCAGCCGGGGATAGAGTCGTTGTCCACCCCTCTTCTGCAGCTCATGAATAAAGGCACTACCGCTCTACGCAATATACAGTTTTTGCGGTGGTGCCAGGAATATGGCATCGCTGTTTCCTATAATATGCTTTCCGGGTTACCAGGGGAGAAAGCCGAATGGTATTTAGAGATGGCCCTTCTGTTCCCTGGGTTATACCATCTGCGCCCTCCCAGTTCATCCCTCACCAGTGTCGAACTGCATCGTTTTTCACCTTTGTTTGAACGCAGCCAAGATTACGGGATTCAAGCCATTAAAGTACGTGCCGACTACGCCATGGCTCTACCCCCGGATATCATCGATCCGGGGAAGGTAGGGTATGCCTTTCAGTTTACTTCCGAAAAGTTAGCCTGGGAAAGCGCCTATGCCGACCAGGTTAAGGAAGCCTTGCGCCTCTGGTCGGTGGCTTACCAAAATAAGCCTGTCTTTACCTACCGCCTTTACCCCGGCTACCTGACGCTAACTGATACCCGAACCGAGAGTAAGCGCACCTACCGCGTCACCGATCTATACATGGATGTCGTCCTGTTATGCGACGAAATCCAAACCAGGATCTCCCTTGCCCATTTATTATCCGGCAAGCACGAGAGTGAAATTAACCAAGGGACGCTGAACCGGGTGGTGGACGAGCTTCTGGCAGCTGGTATTCTTCTCGAAGAAGGTAACCAACTGCTGACGCTACCGATAGGCTATACCCCTCGCACCACTGCTGAGCTGCGTTCCTACGTTAATATGTAGGGACGGAGCTTCGCTACTTAGCCCCCAAATACTTTTTCGGCATTTTGCAGAGATAAGTTCGGGTAGGATTAACGTACTGTGATGCTCTCGCCTCCATGAGCTGAGCCATGAGCATATACCCTTCCTCGCGGCTGAAACCATAGTCGCTCTTCAACCAGGTCAGCAAGTCGGCAGTAGCGCCATAAAAAGTTTCTTCCACGGAGCGCCCCGAGCAGATGGTAACGATATACTCGTCGTTTTCCAGGCGCACGCTCCCCCAGCGGGGAGTGTCTTTGACTATTTCAATCTGCAGAGTTACATGAGCGCGGCACTCTGTCCCACCTGCACTGCAAAGCTCACCATCTCCCTGGATAGCATGAACATCGCCAATATGTAATAGAGCCCCGGGTACTGCCACCGGAAGATAGATACAAGCTCCGGTAGTTACTTCCTGGACATCCATGTTGCCGCCGTAGGCACCGGCTTTGGTGTTGACAAGTTCCTCGTTAGCTGGAGCGGTGCCAATCACCCCAATCATGGGAGCGATGGGGATCTGCAAAGTGTCGCTCCAATGGATAAGCCCCTCGGCTATTCTAACCGTCTTGGTGGTCAAACCCCAGGGAGCGGCATCAATCAGAGAGAAGAGCCCACTGCGTCCGGTGCCGTCAAAACCTGTGTAACCAACTTCATCCGGTTCGATGTTGAGAATCTTGACCGCAAGGCTATCCCCCGGCTCGGCGCCCTCCACTGCCAGGCAGACACAAGGGTTGGAAACATCCTGCTTTTCCCGAGCGTAAAGGTCATCAATATTCTTGAGCCAGGTGCCGGAGTTAAGTTGGGTATAAACCCGAAAAACCTCTCCGGGAGTTACCGTGCCCACAGGAATGTTATGCCGTGAATGGGTTAGGTAAGTAATCTCGTGTCCAAAAGTTTTCATAGTTTAAAAATCTCCTTCGTTTTGTAATTCTAATAACTGTTGAGGTGTTAAGCCATGTCCCCACGCACTTCTTCTAAAGACGCTCCTGCCCGCCCTCGTGCCGGCACCTTCGTGGAGCGTTTTAATATCGCTAAGCTCGATTTCAGCCCCCTGGCAGCAGCCTACCACAACCAGGATAGCCTGCCTTTCCAGAGCAGCGACTTGAACGAAGAGCAGCTTCAGGCAGTAACCACCACGGAAGGTTATCTGCGTGTTATCGCCGGTGCCGGGTCGGGAAAGACCCGAGCACTGGTGCATCGCTATATCCATTTGGTGGAGGAGCTGGGTATCTCCCCGGGAGATATCCTCTGCGTCACTTTCACCAACAAAGCCGCTGCCGAGATGAAAAAGCGCGTGCGCCGCATGGTAGGCGACCTGGATTTATCCCTCATTTGCACCTTCCACAGCTTCTGCGCCTATTTGTTGCGCCAGGAGCACCACCGCCTCCAGTTTCCTGCCAACTTCCTCATTCTCGATAGCACCGATCAGCGGAGCCTGTTTAATAGGGTCTTTGAGACTCTCAACGTCAACTCTAAGCGCCTACGTATCAGCGAAGCTATTGCGTACATGGATGTTCGTAAAGACAACGGCTACACCGCTTACCTCATCAACCCTATCGAAGAGCTCCTGGAAGCACGCCACAAAGCTACCGACCTCAAGGAACAGGTGACATTAGAATATATTTACGAGCAACGCAAAGAGTTCGCTCTGGATTTCAACGATTTGATCATCCTGGCGCTGCAGGTTCTGGAGACTTACCCCGAGGTCTGTCTGAAATGGCAGCAGCAGCTAAACTATATCATGGTCGATGAGTTCCAGGATGTCAATAACAGGCAACACCGCCTGGTAAGCCTTCTCAGCGACTACCACAAGAACCTCTTTGTCGTCGGCGACCCCGATCAAACCATTTACACTTGGCGTGGCGCCAAGGTAGAGCTCATCTTAGGCTTTGACCAGCGCTTCCCTAACACCCAGACTATTATCTTGGACAAGAACTACCGCTCTTTACCGGCCATCACCAAGGCAGCCAACGCTCTGATTAAACACAACCACAACCGCATCCCCAAGGAACTGGTGCCGGTTAAGGAGGGGTATGGCAAGGCTATCTATTTTCACGCTCGATCCATCTACGAGGAAGCAGCCTTTGTGGCAGCGCAAATTGAAGCTATGCACCAGCAGGGGATTGGCTACAGCGACATTGTTATTCTCTACCGTGCCCACTATGTTTCCCGGGCTATCGAAGAAGCTCTGCTTGCCGCCACTATCCCCTATATTATATACAGCGGTATCTCCTTTTACGAACGGAAAGAGATTAAAGATGTCCTGGCTTACCTACGGTTTATCAACAACCAGGATGACCTCTCCTTCGAGCGGATTATCAACGAGCCGAAACGCGGTTTTGGCAAGAAATCTTTGCTAGATTTGCGCAGCCTCAGCCAAGCCGCCGGCGCTACTCTCTATCAAACACTGCAAAGCCAGTATGAGGGCAAACGAACAAGACGCGAGCTAACCCAGTTTATCAGCATGGTGGAGAGATACCGGACAGAGCAGCAGAACCTTACTCTCACCGACCTTTTAACCCGCCTGCTCATTGAAAGTGGCTACGAGGAGCTACTGCAAATCCAGGGAGACGAAGAGCGCTTGAACAACCTGGCGGAGCTTAAGCAGTCTATCTACGATTACGAATTAACCGCCGGCGAGGATGTAACCTTGCAAGATTACTTGGATCATATCTCCTTTTTAACCAGTGAAGACCGGCATACCTCCCCGCATCTCCTGCGCTTAATGACTGTCCACGCTGCCAAAGGGTTGGAGTTCCCCTTCGTTTTTCTCTGTGGCTTTAACGAAGGTATTTTTCCTTCCCGCAACGCCAACACCCCCGAAAAAATGGAAGAGGAGCGCCGCCTGGCCTATGTCGCCATGACCAGAGCAGAGCACGCTCTCCTACTCACCGATGCCGAAGGGTACCATTTCGACGAAGGCTTCCGCTACCCCTCACGCTTTCTCTTTAACACCGGCAAGGAGAATCTGGAATATGTGATTGAGCTTAGGGACGAACTGGTCTCCAAAGGCAACCGACTGGTGCAACGCCAGACCGAGTTACACCAAAAAGAGTTCACTCTTGGTGATACCGTCTTCCACGCCGTCTTCGGACGAGGCGAAGTTATTGCTCTTAACGAGGAAGAGCATAAATATGTCATCCGCTTCGACAGCATGGCCACCGAGCGCGGCTTGCGCTTCGGCACGCCGCTAAGGAAGATGGAATAACGACCAAGATTACGTTTCCTAAAACCCCAAACCATTTAACACTAAGGAGGAATTGAACTGTGAAAGTTTTATTAGTCAACGGAAGCCCGAGAGAGCATGGCTGTACTTATACCGCGTTGCAAGAGATAGCCACCACTTTACAGGGAGAGAGGGTGGAGGCAGAGATATTCTGGCTGGGAAAGGAGCCAATATCGGGCTGCCTGGCGTGCGGGCAATGCCGGTCTAAGACCGTTTGTGCCATTGATGATAAGGTCAACGAGTTTATTGCCCTTAGCGATACCGCCGACGGCTTTATCTTTGGTTCACCTGTCCACTACGCTGCAGCCAGCGGAGCCATAACCTCCTTTATGGATCGCCTTTTCTACGCAGCGGGGCAAGGCAGGAGAGCTATTTTCTATCTCAAACCTGCCGCCTGTATTCTTTCGGCACGGCGAGCCGGTACAACCGCCGCTTTCGACCAACTAAACAAATACTTCACCATATCGCAAATG
>WREE01000152.1 GCA_009779515.1 Symbiobacteriaceae bacterium | reverse complement strand
TGCGTTTGGCAGTAGCTGGAAAAAAACCGGTTCACTTTTATGGCAGGATGGGTGGCGCAGTCCCCACTCCCAGTGAACTGAAAGAACATATGTTAGAGTTATGCAAAGGAGGCCAGTAACCATGGCGGTTGTCTTTAGCAGACCCAAGGCGTTAGCCGATGTGGTCACCCATTATTGCCCAGGCTGCACCCATGGCATAATCCACCGCCTTATCGCTGAAGTTTTAGATGAGCTGGAACTGGCGGATAAAACCGTGGGTATTGCTCCCGTGGGCTGCTCTGTCTTTGCCTATAATTATTTTAATGTTGATATGATCCAAGCCTCCCACGGGCGCGCTCCTGCCGTAGCTACCGGAGTTAAGCGTTCTTCCCCCGACAGCATTGTCTTCTCCTACCAGGGAGATGGAGACTTGGCCTCTATTGGTACGGCAGAAATAATTCATGCCGCTCACCGGGGTGAAAAAATTACCGTTATCTTTGTGAATAATGCTATCTACGGTATGACCGGAGGGCAAATGGCGCCTACCAGTTTAATCGGTCAACGCACCACCACCTCCCCTTACGGACGTTCGGAAGAAGATGCCGGTTTACCTATTCGCATGTCGGAAATGCTGGCTACCATGGATGGCGCAAAGTTTATCGCTCGGGTAGCTGTAACTAACCCGGTGCAGATAATGGCAGCTCGTAAAGCCATAAAACAAGCCTTTCAAACTCAACAGTTAGGGTTAGGTTTTGCGATGGTGGAGGTACTCTCTACCTGCCCCACCAACTGGGGTATGTCACCGGTAGAGTCTCTCAAATGGGTTAACGAGCAAATGATTCCTTACTATCCCCTCCAGGAGCTAAAAGTTCCCCAGGAGGTGAAGTAGCATGACCCACGAGATTCTTATGGCAGGTTTTGGCGGACAGGGAGTTATGCTTATGGGGCAGCTGGTAACTGAAGCCGGCTTAGCCAGTGGCTTACAAGTTACTTGGCTTCCTTCCTATGGCCCGGAGATGCGTGGCGGCACAGCTAACTGCTCGGTAATGCTTTCTTCTGAGCTGATTGGTAGTCCGGTGGCTGTCGACCCCACCGCTGCTATTGTCATGAATGTCCAATCCTTCGACAAATTTGAGCCAGCGGTGCGTTCAGGCGGTTTGCTCTTGGTGAACAGTACATTAGTGTCCAAAAGCAGCAATCGCAAGGACATCACCCAGTATCTCATTCCTGCTAACGCGATCGCCCAGGAGCTGGGAGACACCCGGGTGGCCAATATGGTCATGCTGGGAGGGTATATTTACGCCAGCAAGGCTCTGACCCTGGAAGCAATACTCCAAGCTTTGGAAGAAAAGCTTCCTGTCCACCGCCGTAACTTGCTCCCCATGAATAAACAAGCCTTAGAGCGGGGTATGGCGGTAGTTGCCGCCAGCGCTTAGCGCTTTCACCTGCTTGAACTGAACAAGAAGAGGGGTGCCAACGGCACCCCTCTTGTTTTACACATACATATTATTTTAGCTCGACTACGGTGACACCGTCGCCCCCCTCATAATAAGGAGCGAACTCATAGCTTTTAACATGCAAGTGCTTGCGCAAGTATTCCCGCACCCCGCGCCGTAATACTCCGGTTCCTCGACCGTGGATAATACGCACTTTCGGGTAGTTACCCAGGTAGGAGTCATCTAAAAACTTGGCTACCGCCTCAATGGCTTCATCCAAAGTCTGCCCCCGTAAATCTAGCTCTATTTTTACCACATCACTCTTGGCTTGCACCAGCTCGCGGTTACTGGCTGCTGCGGCTCGTTGCACTTCGGAGATGTCACCGGCGCGGCGACTTCGTCTGGCTTGGCGGTTAAGTAGCCCTACTTCATCTAAAGGGACAGAAAGCTTCATAGCGCCGGCTTGCACTGGCAGCTCTCCCTTTTCGTTTAGAGGCGCCAAGATTATACCCTCACATTCATAGCGCCGGAGCCAAACGGTATCACCAACATTCATATCTAAAATATCTGCTGCCTCGCCAGATAACAGATCCCGGTCGATTCCTCCCAAAGTTCCCACTCGCTGGCTAATACCACGCAAACCGCTGCGGGCTCGTTCCGCAGCCTGAGTTATTTCCCGTTCTGTGGCTTCTGTCTTTAAAGCTCGTATTTCAGCCAGCAACTCCTCTGCTTCCTGGCGAGCTCGTGCCACTAAAGCTGCTGCTTCACTCTGAGCTTGTCGCAAGACGGTGCGATTGCGCTCCCGAGTAGTATCCCGGTCTTTGTCCATTTCGCCTTTAAGGCGAGCCATTTCGTTACGCAGTTGGTCGGCTTCCATACGGGCTTCCTGGGAGTAACGGTGGTTTTCTTCCAGGCTGCTGATCAAGTCCTCCACTGCCAGTTGGTCGCTGCCGACCATACCTTTAGCAGCATTTATCAAGGTTTCTGGCAACCCCAAGCGGCGCGATATTTCAAAGGCATTGCTGTGCCCGGGGATGCCAATCAGGAGCTTATAAGTGGGTCTCAAGGTCTCCACATCGAACTCTACACAGCCATTTTCAATCCCTTCTCGGCTGTAGGCAAAGGCTTTGAGGTCGCTGTAGTGAGTGGTAGCCACGGCTCGCACCTGGTCTGCCAGCAAGTGATCCATCAGGGCCATGGCTAAAGCAGCTCCTTCGGCAGGGTCGGTACCTGCGCCCAGCTCGTCGAAGAGAACCAAGGAGCGGGGGGTTAGCTCTTTAATAATATGCACAATGTTGGTCATGTGAGAAGAAAAAGTGGACAGAGACTGCTCAATACTTTGTTCATCGCCTATATCGGCAAAAATATTGTCAAAAAGAGCGACACGGCTACCGTGAGCGGCGGGTACATGGAGTCCAGATTGCGCCATAAGCTGCAACAAACCTACAGTTTTTAAGGAGACAGTTTTACCACCTGTGTTTGGTCCAGTGATGAGCAAAATATGGAACTTTTGCCCCAGCTCTAGATCAATAGGAACAACCTCTCCCTTAAGCAAGGGGTGCTTGGCGCGGCGCAAATCTACTACTAAATCCTGAGTTATCTCCGGCTCCACAGCACTCATCGCCAAGCTTAAATGCCCCCGAGCGAAGATAAGATCCAGCTGCCCCAAACCGTAAAGAGAGACCTGTATAGTAGTAGCCACAGCTGCTACTTTCAGAGACAACTCTCTAAGGATGCGAGCCACTTCCTCCCGTTCTTCCCCTTGCAAACGGCGCAGGTCGTTGTTTAGCTCCACTACCGCCATAGGTTCGATAAAGAGGGTAGCTCCGCTACCCGAAGTATCGTGGATAAGCCCTGGGACTGCCGCTCGAGACTCCAAGCGGACAGGAAGAACAAAGCGCTCGCCCCGAATGGTGACAATGGGGTCTTGTAGGTGCTTTTGCACATTGGGGTTACGCACCATATTTTCCAAGCGTTCTCGTATACGTGACTGGAAGGAAAGCATCTCCCGACGTATCCGCTTCAAGTCAGCACTAGCGCTATCGTAGATACTCCCTTTGTCATCAATAGTAGCAGCAACTGCATCTTCAATTTCCCGGTGCGGGATAATATTGAGTACGACATCATGAAGTACCGTATAATCATCGGGATGATCTCCAAACCATCTCTTCACCCGGCGGCAAACCTGCAAGGTTGAGGCGATAGCTAGTAAATCGGTAGGATCTAAAATCGAGCCTAGCTCAGCGCGTTTAACCTCCTGGCGGACATCATGTAGTCCACCCAGAATAGAGGCGCCGCTCCGCAGCAGGCGTACCGCTTCGGTGGTCTCCTGCTGCCAGCGCACCACCGTCTCCCGGTCGGCAGAAGGAGCCATCTCTTCAATTAAACTAGTGCCTAAGCTGGAAGCTGTATAGTCTCGCAGCATATTAGTTACTTTAGTATATTCTAGAACATTAAGGGCTTTTTGGTCCATTATATCCTCCTATTACTTTTTACTTTATCTTTGTGCCCCTCCCAGCTTGACAGCTACGGTGTCCACTATTTTTTGATGAAGAGTGGTTACCTCCATATCGGTTAAAGTGCTGTCCGGGGAGCGATAGGTTAACGCGAAAGCTAAGCTCTTCATACCTGGTGCCACCTGGGACCCTCGATAGTCGTCGAAGAGGTAGACCTCCTCCAGCAAGGAACCCCCAGCTTCTCTTATAACTTGCAGCAGTTCGGCTGCGGTAACTTCCAGAGGAACCAACACGGCTAAATCCCGGAGAGCGCTGGGATAGCGTGGCAGGGGAGATACTTTAGGTAAAAAAGAAGCTTTATCTAGTAAAGGATCTAGCGCCAGTTGCAGTACCGTAACCGGTTTGTCTATGCTACACCAAGTCAGCAGCTCCCGCTGCAGCTCCCCCAGGGAACCTACCACTTCCCCTGCCAAAACAATTTTGACTCCGCGGTAGGGGTGGTAGATAGAGCTATCTTCCCAGGGTATTAGGGTAAAATCTAACCGGAGCTGAGCTGCCAACTCCTCCAAAACCCCCTTACCGCTAAAGTAATCCAAGGGTATAGGCTTACGGTTCCAAGCAGCTAAAGCATCGTTTCCGCAAAAGGCAGCCAGTAACTGCATGGGTTCCTGAGGCTGCTCCTTAAGAGGGAGTTCATGGGGCAGATAGACAGCGCCCAGTTCAAAGAGCTGCAAGTTGGGGTTTTGTTGATTTAAATTATGGTTGATGACTTGCAACATACCCGGAAGTAGTGAAGTGCGCAGTACTCCTGTGACCGAACTAAGGGGG
>WREE01000151.1 GCA_009779515.1 Symbiobacteriaceae bacterium | reverse complement strand
CTGCATCCATTTATGCCTTTTATTAGCGAAGAAATCTGGCAGCATTTGCCTAAGCACCAGGCACCCCATAGTATTATGATCGCGGCTTGGCCGGAGGTGGAAGAAGCTTTTCTCGACCACCAAGCTCTTCGCCAAATGGAGGTTCTCATGGCTGGGGTACGGGGGATTCGCAATCTGCGTGCTGAGTTGCAAGTCCCTCCGGGGCGGAAAATTATCGTGGAACTACTGCCTCATAATCAAGAAGGCGAGGAGATTGCCGCAGCTGGCAGAGAGCTGCTGCCACGATTGGTGGGTGCTTCTGAAGTTAGCATCATTGAGGCTTCTGCTGCCTCAACCCAAGCTCGCACCGTACCTCTGGGGCAATTAACCATTTACCTACCTTTGGCGGAACTAATTGACATCGAGGCAGAGCGTCTACGACTACAAAAAGAGTTAACGGCTCTGGAACGCGAGATAGAGCGTCTGGAAACCCGCCTGCAAACAGAAGGTTTCTTGGCTAAGGCACCTTCGGAGGTGATAGCTCAGGAAAGAACACGCTTGCAAGACTATTTTGACAGAGTAAATATTCTCAAAGATCGGCTAATTCAGCTCCATACCTAATTGACAACGGTTCGATGACCAAGTATAATGTGAGGGAAATAATTAGAGGTGGCGATCACTTGCTTCTTACAGTTACGGAAGTAAAACGGCATATTGGTGCACACCAGGATTACAACTGGGAAGAGACAGCTCTCAGCCTGGAGCTCCCTTTGGCCAAACTGCAAGATGATATTTGGTTGGATTCACCCGCCAAGGTGCATTTACGTATGCGCAATGGCGGAGACCGCTTGCTCTTTGAAGGGGAGGTTAAAGCCCAGTTAAAAATGCTCTGTGGCCGTTGCCTCACCGAATTTACCCAGACGGTTGTTTGCCCCATTGAAGAGCAGCTTCTGTTTGCCAGACCTTCAGGACAGTTTAATCAGGAACCCGATGATGACGATGCCGACCGAGAATTAGCGGTTCTAGAAGGAGATACGGTAGATGCTACCGACATGGTGCGCTCTAACCTCATCGCTTCTTTACCTATGAAGCCGCTGTGCAAAGAAGAGTGTCGTGGTTTGTGCCCTATCTGTGGGGTGGATCTCAACCAAGAAAGCTGCTCCTGCAGCGACAAGGAAGTAGATCCCCGCCTGGCAGCTTTGGCGCAGTGGCTGGAAAAGAAAGAGGTGAAAGAGAATGAGTGCTGTACCTAAGACTAAGGTTTCCCGTGCCCGCCGTGACAGCCGGAGAGCTAACAGTTTTAAGCTGAAGCTCCCCGGTTTGGGAGAGTGCCCCCGTTGCCACGTTATGAAACGCTCCCACAGTGTCTGCCCTTCCTGCGGTTATTATAAAGGACGCGAAGTCATTAACGTAGACGATAAGTAACCCATTTTTGGGCAATGCCAAAGGCTTAAGTCTCTCGCCTCAGAGTGCGCTCTTCGGCGAATTAAGATGTGTTCTTGCGAAAAAGTTTGCTTTTTGCCGGGCATGTGATGCCAAAAAGCGGATACTTTTATCCCTTTAAGGTAAGTTAGGTAGGAAACAAAGAACATGAAACCGGTTTTTCTACTGTCTGAGGCTTAAGTGTTTTATAACACTAAGCCTTTTTTTATGATGTGCCTAAAACTTCTAGCTGTAAGCAGGGGAGCTGTCACATTTTTCTTGCGTATTAAGCGAGAATCTTCTATACTGATAAAAATATTTACTCATGTTGTTTGCTAGATAATTTGCCGCAGGAAAAACCGGATCTCCTGCAGTTGCTGCCAGGGTATGACAACGGTAAGGTGGAGCGAGTATGATTAATATAGTAGCTTTAGATTGTATGGGGGGAGATTATTCTCCCGGTGCTCAGGTAGAAGGCGCTGTTATGGCGGTACGGGAATACAAGGTGGCAGTTATCTTGGTGGGTAACGAAGAACAGTTGCGGTTTCATTTGGAGAGGCTTAAAGCCACAGATTTAGCAATTCCGGTGCGGGACGCTAGCGAGGTTATCTCCAACGAGGAGCAGCCTTCCAGTGTGGTACGCCGCAAGAAGGATGCCTCTCTGGTAGTCGCTCACCAAATGGTCAAAGATGGTGAAGCTTCGGCCGTTATCACTTGCGGCAATACCGGAGCTTTGCTGGCAGCCGGTCTTTTCATCATCGGGCGTATGCCTGGAGTGGAGCGCCCCGCTTTGGCACCCATGCTCCCCACCCATGACGGCAAAGGGTTCCTGTTGCTAGATGCAGGAGCTTCCGCCGAAGGTAAGCCAGAGTATTTAGTGCAATATGCTATCATGGGTTATCTCTATCGTCAGTTAGTCCACGGCATACCGGAGCCGCGCATTGGGCTAATTAACGTAGGCAGTGAGCCTGGTAAAGGGAATGAATTGTACCGCCAGGCCTACTCCTTGTTACAAAAAGCTCCCGTTAACTTTGTGGGCAATATTGAGGGGCGTGACTTATTGGCAGGGGTGTGTGACGTAGCCGTTTGCGATGGTTTTACCGGTAATATTGTCTTAAAATGTTTGGAAGGTTCCGGTTCCTTTTTCACCCAAATTTTACGGGAGGAAATGTCTGCTTCCTCCCGTGGTTTAGTAGGGGGAGCCATTGCCAGTCCGGCGTTAAAAAATCTACGTAAACGTTTGGACTACTCCGAATATGGCGGAGCTCCTCTCCTGGGGTTAAACGGTGTCTCCTTTAAAGCCCATGGCTCCTCCAACGCCCGTGCCATCTGCCAAGCCTTAAAAATAGCTTTCGATTTTTCCGAAAGTGGCATGGTCTCCCAGCTCAACTTGTTATTGGCAGAGCAGCAGAGGTCATCTTTGTGAACTACCAGCGGTTACTGGCTCGGTTGGGTGTCGAGGCTCTACCTGCTGCTGCGGTGCGTCAGGCATTAACTCACAGTTCTGCGGTTCATGAGTTAAACGCCGAAGCAGTAAGCAGTAATGAGCGCCTGGAGTATCTGGGAGACGCCGTGCTGGAGCTGGCTATTTCCCACGCCCTCTTTAGCCAAAAGCCACCTCTACCAGAAGGCACCCTTACGACTCTTAGAGCCCAGCTGGTCTGTCGTGAGAATCTTTTTCGGGTTGCCCAAAGGCTGGAACTGGGCAGATATTTAATCTTAAGTCGAGGTGAAAGGCTGGGGGGAGGGGAGAGCAAGCCGGCTATCCTGGCAGATGCTCTGGAAGCTCTGCTGGGAGTTGTTTTTTTGCATCAAGGTTATGATGTAGCCAACACGGTTATTCTGCGCCTTTTCTTACAAGACCTTGATCTCGACTCTTTACAGCAACCTGCTGCTCATCAGTGGAAGTCTTTGCTCCAGGAGCGGGTGCAACAGGAGGGTCCGCGTCACATTGCCTATCAGGTAACGCAACAAGGGTTGCAGCATGAACCACTGTTTACTGCTCTGCTTCTGGTGGATGGGGTGAAGTTAGGTACAGGTAGGGGTAAGAGTAAGCAAGAAGCCGAACAGGCTGCCGCCAAGGCTGCGTTACAAAGCTTGGAAGCTAAAAGCGGTTAAGTCAGCCAGATTGGGATCAATATATAGCTTGGAGTGTGGTGTTATGTCCTTTTTTAACCGCCTGAAAGAAGGGCTGGTCAAAACTAAAGAAAACCTGATGCAGAAGATCGATCAGGTGCTGAGCAACTTCACCCGGGTGGACGAGGAGTTTTTCCAGGAGTTGGAAGAAGCTCTCATCGGGGCAGATGTGGGGGTGCATACCTCTGAGGTGCTGCTGGAAGATTTGCGCCAAAAGGTGAAACAAGCACGAGTGGAAGACGGTAATCAGGTGCGTCTGCTCCTGCAGCAATCTATGTCGGAGCTGTTGGGAGAGGATCCGGCTCCTCTCAACATCGTACCTGATCGGTTGAATATTGTCTTGGTGGTGGGGGTTAATGGGGTAGGTAAAACTACCTTGGTGGGGAAGTTGGCTCACCGTTACCGGAACCAAGGTATGCGGGTGACCATAGCTGCAGCTGATACTTTCCGGGCAGCAGCCATTGATCAACTAGCAGTTTGGGCAGAGCGTGCCGGCGCCGAGCTGATTCAACACCAAGATGGTGCCGATCCGGCAGCAGTGGTCTTTGATGCTATCAGCGCTGCTAAGGCCAGGGGGTCGTCTTTGCTGCTCGTTGATACTGCTGGGCGCTTACATAATAAAAAGCACCTCATGGAAGAGATGGGAAAAATTTTTCGCATTATCAAACGGGAGGGGGAAGATGCCCCCCACGAAGTGCTCCTGGTCTTAGATGCCACTACCGGGCAGAACGCCATCTCCCAAGCCCAATCTTTTAGCGATGTTTGCGCGGTAAGTGCCTTAGCACTGACTAAGTTGGACGGGACTGCCAAAGGAGGCATTGTCTTAGCCATCGCCGAACAGCTAAAGCTGCCGGTTAAACTTATTGGCATTGGGGAGAAGGTCGATGATTTGCGAGACTTCATCCCCCAAGAATTTGTAGCTGCTCTTTTTGAACAAGGCAGTTAAGGTTTTGCCTCGGAGGTGTATACATGGCGGAAAAGCACGTGCGTCTTACCCAAATGACTCAGTCTCCCGGTTGAGGTGGCAAGCTAGACCCTGGGGTCTTGGCGCAGGTTCTGCGCCAATTGCCAACAGTTACCGACCCACGCTTGTTGGTCGGTCACCACACCTCTGATGATGCCGCTGTATATTTGCTCAGGGACGACTTGGCGGTTATCCATACGGTGGACTTTTTTACGCCCATGGTGGACG
>WREE01000150.1 GCA_009779515.1 Symbiobacteriaceae bacterium | reverse complement strand
TGCGCATTGCTCTGGCAGGTGGTGAGGCTACCCTGTGGTTTGAATGGTCGGAAGGTATGGGTGAGATTACTGCTTCCAGCGCCGTGCCTGGGCTTATCGCCTTTGTTTCTGCCGTACCCGGTACTCGCGAAGAGCCCAAAAACCCTAATATGACGGTCATAAGCAATATTCGCTACAAAGCCGATGGGGTACCCCGCTTTATCGACCCTCGTCCTAAGCATATTTTTACCCTTGATTTAAAAACCAAAGAATATAAACAAGTAACCGAGGGTAAGTTTAGCGAAGGAGCACCTGCCTTTTCCCCTGATGGTAAGTGGATTGCTTTCGCTAGTTCGCGTTTGGAAAACGACGACATAAATTTAATTCAAAATATTTGGCGTGTTCCTGTAGAAGGCGGCACGGTGGAACAGCTCACCTTTAACGAAGGTATGGCGACCGCCCCCGGCTACTCTCCTGACGGTAAATGGATTGCTTATTTAGGGCATGAACAAGGGCAAGGGAAGACGGGTATTAATACCAGCTTGCTCATCCGACC
This sequence comes from Symbiobacteriaceae bacterium, assembly GCA_009779515.1. Lineage (GTDB taxonomy): Bacteria > Bacillota > JAAYKD01 > JAAYKD01 > WRDA01 > WREE01. Next base: position 4,204 of record WREE01000150.1, on the reverse strand, counting down.
TGCCGAGGGTGGGGCTTCGAAGGACCTTACTCGCCCCCATGATATTAGCCTGGGAGCAGCGGTAGGTGGAGCTTGCCGTGCCGATCCTGGTACCAAACCTTATTTCTGGAGTGAAGATAGCCTGAGCTTACTCACGGTCGTTCCTATCCGGGGTGAAAGCAATATTCATGCTGTAGGTATTGATGGCGCCCTAACCCCAATTACCACCGGTACCCACTCCATCACCAGCTTCCTGCCGGTGAAGGGGAATATCGCCTACATCGTAGACTGCTTCTGGTGCGGCAGCGATATCTATTATTACGATGGAGAGAACCAAAGCAGCAACCGCTTGACCCAGCTTAACCAGGAGCTCCTCCAGGGTATTGCCCTCTCCGATCCGGAACCTTTTGAAGCTACCAGCTTCGATGGTGCCAAGGTGCATGGCTGGCTGATGAAGCCCATTAACTTCAATCCTGCCCAAAAATACCCTATGGTGCTCCAAATTCACGGTGGTCCCTACGGGGTTTATGGTTACTCTTTAGCGCTGGAGTTCCAGCTTATGGCTTCCCAAGGTATGGCTGTAATCTATGGTAACCCCAGAGGTTCTGCCGGGTATGGCGAGCAGCATTCTTTAGGGGTAGTTGGTGATTGGGGTGGTGGCGACTACCAAGACTTAATGGCCTTGGTTGATCACACCCTAGCCAACAATCCTTGGATCGACCCTGCTCGTTTGGGCGTAACTGGCACATCCTACGGGGGCTTCATGACCAACTGGATGATTGGCCATACCGAACGTTTTGCTGCCGCCGTAACTATCAACTCTATCAGCAATATGTATACTAAATATGGCGTATCGGATATCGGTTGGACAGGCAACCGTGCCGGCTATGGCGGCAGGGATTTATGGGATTCCGAGGATTATATCATGGAGCACTCCCCTATCCGCTATGCTCCTAAAGTAAAAACGCCTACTTTAATTATTCACTGCGAAGATGACCACCGTTGTCCTATGGAGCAGGCGGAGCAGTGGTTTGTCGCCCTTAAGCGTTTAGGGGTAACAACGGAATTTGTCCGCTTCGCCGGGGAAAGCCATACCTTCTCCAATATCGGCAAACCCCAGAATCGTCTCGACCGTCTACGCCAAATTATGCGTTGGTTTGGGGAGCATCTGGGGTAGTTTTTCTTCTATAAAGATACCATTGTCAATTATAGAAAATACCAACCTTGCTCTCGATAGTAGGGTTGGTATTTTTCATGATTTCACTATATTTAAAGCCAACATACATATTTATTGATATTAATGTTAAATATTAAATACTATTAAATAAATTAATACTATTTTTAACAATTTTTCCGTAAATATGAAGGTTTTATGTCTTCGACGGAGAATTCACATCTAACGGTGTTAGGTACATAGCCGCAAGGCTTGGGTTTTATATTGAGGTGAGGCTTAAAGATAAAATGTATAAATATTACAACAACTGGATATTTTTCCAGGGCTTTTTCCGTCACGCTTCTTTGGCACTGCTTGCCACGTAAGCTAAAGAAAAAGGAGTGATTTCACCAGAATGGATATTGCAGCCTTAAGAGTAGCAGTAAAACCTTTCTTCGAAGGTTGGCTGAAGACAGACAGCAACCAAATGAGCCTGGCATCATTTATAATTTTCATCTGTTTTGCCAGCTTAGTTCTCCGCTATTGGTATATAGCAGTTCGTACCAATCAACCTTTACCTAAACTGCGCCGTATTGCTGGTTTAGACGCGATGGACGAATCGATTGGGCGTGCTACGGAAATGGGGCGCCCGGTGGTCTATAACGCGGGTATCAGCGGCTTTTCAGCTCCCACTTATGCCGCCTTAGCGGTCTTAAACTACGTAGCGAGACAAACTGCGCGTTTCGATACCCGCTTAATAGGTTGCTTTGCCTCAGCCCAGGTCATGGTCGTAGCCCAAGCAGCTATCCAGACCGTCTATATGGAGCAGGGCAAAGCCGATGCTTTTCGTCCGGATGATATTCGCTTTTTGTCAGGTGACCAGTTCGGTTTCGCTTCCGGTTGTGTGGGTATTATGCAGCGGGAAAGAGCAGCCGCCCACCATATGTTTGGTAGCTTAGCCGCTGAAGCTCTTATTCTCGCCGAAGGTGGAGCTGCCGCTGGAGCTATCCAAATTTCCGGGCAGACTAACAACCTGCAACAGCCGTTCCTGATAGCTTCCTGCGACTACACCCTGATGGTGGAAGAGGTCTATGTTGCTTCCGCTTATCTTTCCCAGGACAGATTGCGCATCGGTATGCTCTCGGCACAAGATATCGTTAAAGCTATCATTGTAGTGGTTATTTTCATCGGAGCCATTGCTACCACTGCCGGTAGCACCATCGTTCAGGATCTCCTGAAGGTATATTAAAAAGGAGGCAGCTAAATGCGTCGAACGCTTCCCGTGGCTATAGCTTTTACCGCCGGAATGATCATGATTTTAGACGGCTGGTTAAATATCAGCTTTATTAACACCTTCGCCAACCGCTACTTCATGCGTTTCATCACTGTCTCCTCTACCTGGGCGGTAGGCTTGGGTGCTCTCAACGTTGTCCGCATCCATGTTCGCGCCATTGGTATGAAACGTCCCAACTACGGCTTCAGTTATGTGTTATTATTCTTTTTCTTCACCATGATTATCTTCGGTGTCTTCCTGGAGAGAAACACCAACAACCCCTTCTACCAGTGGTTGCTAGCCTCTTTCCGAGTTCCTCTAAGCACGGCGGTCTACTCCTTAAACTCCTTCTACCTAGCATCGGCTTGTTACCGCACTTTCAGAGCTCGCTCTTTGGAGTCCGGTGCCTTGCTCATTGCCGCCACTTTTACCATGATCGGCTCGGTGCCCATGGGTGGAGCAATCTGGGGTGGTTTTCCGATCATTTCCGACTGGATTATTAAGATAGTCAACGACGCTGTTATCCGGGCTTTCTCCATTGGACTCACCTTAGGGACTCTCTCTCAGACCGTACGTAACCTGGTTGGTATCGAACGTGGCTATATGGCCGCGGGCGAATAGGGGAAGGAGGAGTAAACAGTGGAAGAAAACACCATTTGGCATAAGTTATCTAATATCGATAAACGCATAATTTATGTAGTTATGCTCTTTGCTGTGATGATCCCTCTCCTCAAACCGTTAGGTCTACCTTTGGTCTACCAAAGGGAAGTTATTGATACCCTTGCTGTTATTCGCAGCTTTCCTGCCGGAACTATTGCTTATATGGGTTGTGAAGTTGACGTCTCCAACTCGGCTGAGCTGCGTCCGATGATGATCGCTCTGGCGAAAGTGATGTTCGAGCTGGAGCATAAAATCATCATTGGCGGTTTTTGGACAGATGGTTGTAACCTGGCAGCTATTTGGTTAGGACCGGTCTTAGACAGTATGGGTGCCGTGTATGGTGAGCATTATGTTATTTTAGGGCATCGCTCCTCCCCTACTACCATCTTAGATACCGCTCGGATCGACTGGATTGATGCTTACTCCGACCGAGACATTAATAATATGAAGCTCTCGGAAATGAAGGTTATGGAAGGGTTAGCCAAGGCTTCTGACTTAGGCTACGCCTGCATCATGAACCCCGGTTCTCCCGGCACAGCTACCTATACCACCGCTTGGACGGCTACTGGCACCATGAGCATGATCCTGGACTTTTGCACTTCCGGTATGTATATCTCCGCTGGTGCTAACTACCAGGCAGGGTTGACCAAAGGGTTAGTCGGTGGCTTAAATGGTGCAGCACAGTTCGAAATGCTGGTGAACCATCCCGATAAAGCGGTGCGCAGTATGGATGCCCAAGCCTTTGGTCACGTAGCGGTTATTGTCTTTCTCATCATCGGCAATGTCGGCTACTTAAACATTAAAAAGTTAGAAAGGGAGGCAAAAGGCGAATGACGGGAGTTAATTTACCAGCAGCTTTGGTGGAGTTTCTGCAACCCAGTTCGAACTGGATTGGGCTATTTATAACCCTCTGTGTCTGGAGCTTCCTCTACAAAGAGAACCCCATGTTCCGTTTTTGGGAACATGCTTATGTGGGCACAGCAGCCGGGCACGGTATCGTCACCAACTTTACCAATACGATTAAGTCTGGTGTGGTGGTGAATATTGGGCAAAACGGCGAATACTGGGAAATACTAGCCATTATCGTGGGCTGTCTTATCTACTTCCAACCATTTCGCAGCCGCGCGTGGATTGCTCGT
>WREE01000149.1 GCA_009779515.1 Symbiobacteriaceae bacterium | reverse complement strand
TAGCCTCTGCATTCTGATAACCACACACAGAGCAAAGCTGACTGCTTGCGAAGAATCTGCCTATCACCTGCAACCTCTTGCCATGCCACTCGCACTACTCTGATAGATGGGGGCTACCCGCCCCCAAACCCCGGGTTGCTACAGCAGGCAAAGCCCGCCTGCGCTTACTGGAACTACGTTCCAAGACCACGCGGTCGCGTGGTGGAGCAGAAGCCTACATGCATCATACTCTGGGTGAACGCAGTTCATGGGCTTCTACTCCTTAAAACGTGAGGATCTGCCACCCGCTTTTGAGCATCTCCGTCAGAGGTTGTCCCATGCCCTTTACGGTTATATTGAGACTTCGCAGTGTCTCTGCTACCCCATAGCTGTTGGCACAGGCTATGCAAGCGGTAGTTTCAACACCCACCTGTTGTAGTTCAGACAAAAGATATTGCAAGCGCTCGCTTTCACAGAGGAGCTTAGCGGAAGCTCCCCAAATGCAAAGTTGCACAGTTCCCCACCAAGAGTGGAGTTTGGAATTACGGCAGTACATAAAGACCATTCTCTCAGCGATGTCGGGGTCACCGCTGCTCCAGATGACTAACAAACTGTTAGCAAAGGATGTGCCATTGGAAGAGACCATTTCTGGGGATAAATTGTCTTTCACCATATACCTCCCTAATGTCTGCAGTAGTCTACTACAGCCTATATTATACCACTACACAAACTATGATGGAGTGATTCGCCTTAGGGGTTCATGTACCCTTTTCGTTAGCAGCAAGCATCTGAGTCGGTCATCGCTACTAGAAGCTATTTCCTCATCACAGAAACGCTGCTAGCCCTGATAACGAAACTGACATAGGTTTCCACTCCTGCGACTCCCACATGCCTAGGATCGACCCATAATCCCGCGAAGATATGGAGTTCAGCGAAACCATCTTCATTAATATGCTCGCACTTGAGAATTTCGGCATCGCGGTATTGCTCAATATTCTTTATGTAATCAGCGTTAGCAAAACACAAGTAGATTAATGTTGTATCTTCCATGTCGGGAGTGTAGTTGCTTTGCATTAGGTTGCATAGCTCGATACAGACAACAAGGTTCCCGGTATCTTGGAAATACTCCATAGAAACGATGGAGCTATCGTGGAAATTATAACTCTCGGCAAATGCTTTGAGTGTCATAGTTGGTCACCTCCTTGGCAAAATATGTGATCGCTCAGAACCCCTGGGACATGGATTCCCTTCGCTTTCAAGATACGCATCGCCCCGCCCCTTAATGCCATGTCAGGTGATGTACCTGACATGGTGATCGCAATTTGGGGTGGAAAGCCTCATTTAAAATTATTTCTATGGCACAGTTTAGCAGGGTGTGACAACACCCCATAGCTAAAGCCAACGGTTTTATGCTGCATCTGCTAAATAGTTCCCCATAATCACCGAATTGTTTTAATATACCGTAAAACCCTTGACAATACTCGTCACCGTGACTATACTTAGGATTAACATCATATTGTTTCGGTAGGTGAGGCTACCTTAGGGATAAGGATTGCTACCGCGGAGCAGTGGAGACACTGTGAGAAGGTCAACAGTCTGTGTCGAAAACAAGGCATAGAATAACGCAATTTCATCGCCCTGGGGAGCTAAAGCTTGAACGATGACAAGCATGTGTGTCTCATATGAGGCTTTAAAAACAGCCGCCTAGGTTGAACAAACCTTGGCGATGAGCGCTGTTTGACAGCTCTAAGGGCATAAACATTCATGGTCAGCTTTTAAGCTTGGATCATGAATGTTTTTTTATTAAGCGAGGTGAGGAAGAATGGAACCCGAGAGTAGCAACGGCTCAAATCCTGATGAAGCGAGACAACGGACTTTTACCGAGAGGCGCTGCCAAACTCCGGTGGCTATTCTTAACTAAAACAAGGTCAGTCCGCTTAAAGGAAAGAGCCATACTTGCAAATTGCAAAGGAGGTACGGTCTTTCATGAGCGAAATAAGGCACAACAAAAAGCCGAACAACAAAAGCGAAGCTACCAAAAGGGAAGAGCAGGGACGCGCCCACCGCACCGCTTTACAGCGCCGGCTTTATCTCTCCGCCACCCAACAGATCGACACTCTTTACACCCTCTTTGGCAGCAGTGCCAGAGGTCTGGAGGAAAAAGATGTAGAGTCAAGGCGCCATGAATATGGGGAGAATGAAATAACCCGTGGTCAGAAACAGAGTGTCTGGCGCCATATCTTCGAGGCATTTATCAACCCCTTCACCATCATTCTCATTGTGTTGGCGGTGGTCTCTGCCTTTACCGATATTATTTATGCTCCCCCAGGAGAAAAGAATGCCACTACGGTAATAATTATTATGGCTATGGTAGGTATCTCCGGAGTTTTGCGCTTCGTACAGGAGTCTCGCAGCGGTGACGCTGCCGAGCAGCTCTTAAGCCTTATCTCCACCACTACCTGTGTGGAGCGTGGCGAGACAGGTCGCCTGGAGATACCTCTGGATGAAGTAGTGGTAGGAGATATTGTCCACCTGGCTGCCGGTGATATGATCCCCGCCGATATGCGTATTGTCAGAGCGCGGGACTTGTTTATTACCCAAGCTGCTCTCAGTGGCGAAAGCGAGCCGGTAGAAAAAAGTGAAAGGGTGGTAGATGGTAGCAATATTGTCGGTTTCAATATTACAGCGGATACTACCAATATAGCTTTTATGGGTACGGATGTTATCAGCGGCAGCGCTACCGGTATGATTATCGCCACGGGAGACGATACCATGCTAGGCTCCATGGCTAAAGATCTGGATGTTAAGCCGATAGAGACCAGCTTTGAAAAAGGGGTCAACTCGGTCTCCTGGGTCTTAATCCGTTTCATGCTGGTCATGGTGCCTTTTGTCTTGTTTATCAACGGTTTCACTAAAGGGGATTGGATGGAGGCCTTTCTTTTTGCTATCTCCGTGGCGGTAGGTCTTACCCCGGAGATGCTACCTATGATCGTCACCACTTCCCTTTCCAAAGGCGCCGTAGCTATGTCCCATGAAAAAACTATCATTAAAAACCTGAACTCCATTCAGAACTTGGGTTCCATAGATATCCTCTGTACCGATAAAACCGGTACTTTAACCCAAGATCGCATCATTTTGGAATATCACTTAAATTTGGATGGCGAAGATGACGCCAGGGTGCTGCGCCACGGTTTTCTCAATAGCTACTTCCAGACCGGTTTAAAAAACCTTATCGATATTGCCATTATTGATGCTACTGCCGAGCTGGCGGAAGACGCAGCTAATGTGACCTTGCACAACTTGGCTACCACCTATACCAAGGTGGACGAAGTCCCCTTCGACTTTGAACGCCGCCGCATGAGCGTGGTGGTGGCAGATCCCAACGGTAAGACGCAGTTGATAACCAAAGGTGCTTTGGAGGAAATGCTGGAGATTTGCTCCTTCGCCGATTACAGAGGAGAAGTGAAGCCTCTCAGCCAGGAGATTCGTACCAGGGTCGAGGAACAAGTAGATGACCTGAATGCAGATGGCATGAGGGTTATAGCCGTGGCGCAAAAGACCAACCCTTCACCGGTGGATATCTTTTCCGTAGCCGATGAAGCGGAGATGGTGCTTCTGGGTTATTTAGCCTTTCTGGATCCCCCCAAAGACTCCGCTCCAGGGGCTATTGCTTCTTTGCAAGATCATGGTGTCCATGTAAAGGTGCTTACCGGAGATAACGATAAAATAGCCCGCACCGTCTGCCGTAAAGTGGGTATTGCCGCAGATGCCATCCTCCTGGGCAGCGATGTGGAAATAATGGACGACGCTCAGTTGACGGCTGCTGCCAAAGAGGTAGATATCTTTGCCAAGCTCTCCCCCCAGCAAAAAGCACGTATCGTAACTCTACTACGGGAAGCTGGCCATACAGTAGGCTATATGGGGGACGGCATTAATGACGCTGCAGCCATGAAAGCTTCCGATGTGGGTATCTCCGTAGATACCGCCGTAGACATTGCTAAAGAATCGGCGGATGTTATTCTTCTGGAAAAGGATTTAATGGTCTTAAACAAAGGTATTACTGAAGGGCGCAAAACTTATGCCAATATGATTAAATATATCAAGATGACCGCCAGCTCCAACTTTGGTAATATGTTTTCCGTGCTCATGGCCAGCGCCTTCCTACCGTTCCTGCCTATGATGTCTATCCACCTAATATTACTGAACCTTATTTACGACCTTAGCTGCACTACTATCCCCTGGGACAATGTGGACGAGGAGTACTTAAAAGTCCCCCGTAAATGGGATGCTTCTTCCATAGGTAACTTTATGGTCTGGATAGGCCCCACCAGCTCGGTCTTCGATATTACTACCTACCTACTGATGTATTTTATTATCTGCCCGCTGTTCAGCGGGGGGGTGCTCTTCCATGAGTTAAGGGACCCGGCTTTGCGCACCCTTTATATCGCTGTTTTTCAAGCGGGGTGGTTTGTGGAATCCATGTGGAGTCAAACTTTGGTTATTCATCTTATTCGCACGCCCAAGTTACCCTTTATTCAAAGCCGAGCCTCTCTCCCGGTAACCTCTCTAACCTTCGCCGGTATAGCTTTACTCACCGTAATCCCCTTCACCCCTTTGGGGGCTGCTATCGGTTTAGCCCCTTTACCTCCGGTTTATTTTGCCTGGCTAGCTTTAACCATCTTACTTTACATGGTCTTGACTACTGTTTTTAAAAGAATCTACATCCGCCGTTATGGGGAGCTTCTGTAGGACTATGGTTCATGCTCCATATTGCCTAGATGCCTATG
>WREE01000148.1 GCA_009779515.1 Symbiobacteriaceae bacterium | reverse complement strand
TGCTACTCTACGAGACCAGTTGCGAGGAATTCAAAAGCTGCAAGAAGTGCAGCGAGTGGAATTAGAAGATACCAGCGATCGGGATATCGTGGCTATGGCGAGAAATGATGTGGAAAGCCAAGTTGTGGTCATCTTTTTTCGGGAAGGAAAAGTCGTGGGTAAAGGCAATTATGTCATGAGTGGCATAGCCGACCAGGGACGCTCCGAAGTGCTTACCAGCTTTGTTAAGCAGTATTATAGCCAGTCGGAAAGTATTCCCCCTGAGGTACTTTTACAGGATGAGCTAGTTCCGGAAGAGAAGGAAATAATTAAACGGTGGATGAGCGACAAGCGCGGAAGTAAAGTAGACTTGGTAGTCCCACTGCGAGGAGAAAAACTGGATTGGGTAGAGTTGGCTGCCAAAAACGCTTTGCAGGCTTTGAGTAAGGAGCAGACTAAACGCAGTAACAATCGGCAGGAAGCGGCCATGGCTTTGGAAGAGCTGTCGCTACAGCTGCAGTTGGAACAAGCGCCCTGGCGGATTGAGGCCTATGATATATCCAACATCCAAGGAAGCCACACCGTAGCCTCCATGGTTGTTTTTGAGCAGGGGCTACCTGTCAAGAAAGAATACCGCCGCTACCGTATTCGCACCGTGGAAGGTCCCAACGACTACGCCTCGATGCAGGAGGTTATTGGGCGTCGCTTTAAACGCGCCACCGAGGAGCGTACTGCCTTAGCAGAAGGTAGGATGCTGCAGACTCAGCTTAAATTTGGCAAGCTGCCCGATCTGGTACTTATTGATGGAGGTAAAGGGCAGCTCCAAGCGGCACGGGAAATTATGTTGGAGCTAGGCTATAGCGAAATTGCCACAATTGGACTGGCGAAGCAGTTTGAGTTAATATTTATGGAAGGCAACCGTTTGCCCCTGGCGCTGGATGAACGGAGTAAAGCCCTACAACTGCTTCAGCGTATTCGAGACGAAGCTCACCGTTATGCCGTTACTTATCATCGTGAGCTGCGGGAGGATACGGCTCTCTCTTCGGAACTGGAGCAAATACCCGGTATTGGTAAAACCAGAACCCGCCTGCTCCTCAAAGAGTACGGTGGCTTAGACAAGCTGGCTCTAGCCAGTGCTCAGGAGTTAGCTGACTTAGATGGCATGAATGCCAAAGCTGCCGAAGCCGTTGTCGCCTTTTTACGCCAACGTATAGCCGAGCAGCACAAAAACTATACTGTCCCACCGGAAAGGGGGTAAGCTCAGTGTCCGAGCAGCAGCTTTTTTCGTTGCAAGAGCACCTCAAGCTCTTCGGGGTCACCTCTATCTCTAACTTGCTACTGGATGCGTACCACGCACTTGCTATCCAGGATAATGAGCTCATCCTGCTCCTCCAACTTTCCCGCTTAATCGAAGACCAGGAGAAACATGTGGATTTGCTAGTCTATTTCGAAGAAAGAATGGGTATTCATCGTTACTCTGTCCGAGGGATCTTGCAGCGCTTAAGGAGCCGCGGTTTAGTCTATCTCCCTATTAATTTGCAAGATTGCACTCCCTCTGAGGCGATGCTCCACCCTTTGTATAAAAAGCTGCTTAACTGGAGTGATACCCCTCCTCAGGAGAGAGCGAAAGAAAAAGAAAAACCTCCCGAAGAGGAGGTGGTAGTTCTCTTCGAGCATTTATTTCGCGACATCAACGAAGTGGAGTATCAACGCTTGCGGGATTGGATCGTCGTGGATGGCTGGCCTCCCGAAGTAGTCAAAGAAGCGCTCTCCATAGCGGCCTTAAGTCGTAATCTTAATTTTCGTTATATCGATCGCATCCTGTTTAACTGGCAAGCTCGAGGGTGTCGCACCTTAGATGATGTACATGCTTTGGAAGCCAAACGGAATCAGGAAAAAGAAGCAGCTCTTAATCAGGAAAAGGAGGTACCAGTCCACAGACCTGCTTCCCGCCGTCGAAGCAGTGCCAAAGCTCCGGGAGCTTTTCAGGTAGGAACGGTCGGTAAGGTGCAGGAAACTCCTGAGGAGAGGAGGCAGCGTTTTGCCAGATTGGAAAAATAACGATGAACAGGTAGTAAACCAGCTCCGACAACAGCACCCGGAACTGCAGCAAGTGGAAGCAGCTTTACTGAAAGAGTTGGCAACACAGCTTTTGGCAGTGTACGCCCACAACCCCACACCCCACTCCCAGGAGCCGGCAGAACGCTTTACACACCTACGCCAAGAACGGCAACATATTCTACAAAAGCTGGGACTCAGTGACAATTATGCTCAAACGGGTTACTCTTGCCCCCTCTGTCGCGATATGATGTTTATCGAAAAAGGAGGGGAGTGGCTTCCCTGCAGTTGTTGGGAGGAAGTTCACCAACAGCGTAAGCAACAACAGGCTGGCATATCTCCCAAAATGCAGCAACAGACTTTTGCCACCTTTTCCTTAGATTACTATGCTCCCGACAAGTATATCCCGGGACGTAACTATTCCTACCAAGAACAGGCTTCCCGAGTGCTGGCAGCTTGCCAGGAGTTTGTCGTTAAGGTGACCGCCAGAGAAAAACCCAGGGGACTTTATATCTACGGTGACACCGGTAGGGGCAAGACCCATTTAGCTGCAGCTATAAGTAACGCTTTGCTGGCGCAGGAGGTAGAAGTGAGCTATGTGGCGACTTCGGCATTTCTCTCTTCTCTGCGTTCTTCCTATGAAGAGGGGAGTGACCCCAGCCAGAGCGAAAGCCATATCATGGCTGAGCTGGGTCGCGTAACCGTTTTAGTCCTTGATGATTTAGGAGTTGACCAATTTACCCCCTGGGCAGTGGAAAAGTTTTACCATCTTATTAACCTAAGATATATGGCAGGCTTACCCACGGTCTACACCTCCAACATTCCCTTAGCCGACTTAGACAGCAACATGGGTGTGGGCGGAGCATCAATCCGTATTGTCTCCCGCATTGCGGAGACTTGTGACCTTTATTTACTCGATGGCATCGATATTCGTTTTTGGAAAAAATAATTTTTTAAGGAATCTCTTTTTCTAGGGAGAACCCAAAACTCACACCTTAATAATATATAAGCCTAAACTAAATATATTGCATTAAAGAGCCTTTTTTCACAAGGCTCTTTTTCTTAAGCTAATACTATTTAATATTTATCTTTAGGTAAAATATTTCTAACCAAAGGCTTGACAATCCAAGAGTTACAGTTTATAATACTCACAAGAAATGGAGGAATTATTATGCACGAAGAAAGACTAGCCGTTCTCGATCTTATCCAAAATGATGCCATTGCCGCAGCTGACGGTAGGCGCATCCTGGAACTTTTTGCCGCCACCACTTATACAGACCATCCCCAGCTTACCCAACTACGTTTGCTGGTGCTTCATCAGTTAGGCAGAAGGCAGCTAAATACATCGAACTGCCTGGAAGTTTTACAGCTCCTCATAGGTGTCAACCTGGGGGAAGGGGAGATAGCTACCCAACGCCTGGAAGAGTTACAACAAATGATTGGGCTCATGGAGGCAGACAGCGCCGATCCCCGCACTGCTATCAGCTTGCTAAGAACCATGGTTACCCTTTTCAACACCGAAGAAAGTAAGAGTGGTCATTTAGAACGCCTGGAAATTTTACTTTTAGTCCAGCGAGGGAAGATCACTGCCACTACTGCGGTAGAGTTGATGCAAGCCTTACTACCCCTATCCCCGCAGCCTGCCATGACCGAAAAGGTTCCTCATCTACCCAGACCAGCCATCCCTCCTATCATCAGTCACTCTTGGGATGGAGTGGGACGAACCAGAGACCGTATGCGGGAAGAAGCCTTACGTGTCCGGGAAGAGGCGAGGCGCAGTCGCGATAAAGATAAAGAAGAAGCGCGAAGCCGCAGGGAGCAAGAAAAGGAAGCAGCTCAACGTGCTCATGCTGATGCACGACATCTCCGCAACCGCGATCGGGAAGAAAGTCGCTCCCGCCACGATCGGGAAGGGCACCGCGAGCGCATGACGCGCCAAACCACCTCTGGGTTAGGAGTCCCCTCTATGCTACGCCAAACCATCCAAAATGAAGTTGAAACCGCCTTACGGCAAACCCAACAGATTTTCTCTCGGGAAAACACCCCTATCTTTAACTCCCGAAGGGAAAACCTAACTCCGCTGGATGCCGCCATGAACAATCTCCATGACGCGCTAAAAGCTCTGGATATATCCTTGAACTCCACCGAAGAGTTGTGGAGTAGCATCAACCGTACAGACTCCCAAAATTCCGAGTTGGGTAGAGGCATCCAAAAAATGAACGCCGCTCTCTCAGTTGTTCATCAACGTATGGCGGAAGTAAGTGAAGCCAAAGCCTCTCTGGAAATCTTGACAGCCCAAGCAGCCCCCGAAGAGCAACCCTATCCCCAGGAGTTAGTGGCGCATACTGTTATCCTTTATGAGCGCCACTTAGCTAGACTGAACGAGATAAGCACTGGTGTTGCCGAGTTGCAAACCATGGTGCCAGAAAATGAGTTTACAAGCTGAAGCTCTTCACCGCCACCCCCTGGTGGCAGGAGCCAAGCCATTTAGAAAGGAGTAATATAAATGTCCGAAAAAAATGAACGTATGATGATTTTGGAAATGCTGGCGGAAGGTAAAATAAGCCCCGAGGAAGCAACACGCTTGCTGGAGGCAGTGGGTGCTAAAGCCACCGGCTTAGGATCTTTCCCTGCCACACCCCGCCAAGTAGAAGATGAAGAATATGAGGACGAAGACGAAGATGAAGAGGAGGGTTTGCCTTTTGGTGAGGTAACCACCACCGCCGAAGATATTGGCAAAGTCCTC
>WREE01000147.1 GCA_009779515.1 Symbiobacteriaceae bacterium | reverse complement strand
TTTCAGCGCGATGGCTGTCATACCGATGATGGCGTTCATGGGGGTACGCATTTCGTGGCTCATATTGGCAAGAAACTCCGACTTTGCCGAATTCGCCCTATTGGCTGCTTCCAGGGCTTCATTTTTTTCGGTAATATCGTTGAACAAAGCCATGATGCCGGTGCTTAGCCCTTCTTCATCGGTCATGGGAGTGATGTAAATGGTATAAGTGCGGATATAATCTCGCTGCTTAAAACTTACCCTATCTTCCAGGATGACCGTGCGGCTTTGGACAATAGATAAATCGAGGGCTTCACTAAAGCGATCCAAGTTAGCATCGGAAATAATGGTTTGTAAAACATCGTGATAGTGCTTGCCTTGTATCAGACCAAAGACGGGAATCCCCGCCTCCTTCAAAAAATTGTTGGAGGCGTAAGCAAAACAACCATCGAAATCGAGTAGCAGCAAAATGTTGGTGGCATTTTCCAAGACAAGTTTAAAAAACTGGAGCTCTTTTTGCACGGAGGCATCCAGGATAGTTTCGGCTCTCTCTTTAACCGCAGAAAAATACCTTGCTCTGGTGATGTTGGTTTGAGCAAGGGCTAGCTGTCGGCGCAGAGCACGGATTTCTCTCTGCAACTCCTCGACAGATTCCGTTTTGGGGTCGATTGTTTCCATTTTAGTCTCCCCGTGGTTTTTTAGCCGAGACGGCAAAAGACGATAGTAAAGTTATGGTAGATATTGTGCAAACTGTTGCTGGCATCGGGCAGGGGGCAGATTTCGCCACCACTGGAGGAGAAAAGATAAGGAGTATCCCCCATAATCTGGTAAACCTTCTCCGCTTCGGCGGTATTGTCCATCCCCAGCACAAAGTAACGCGCCATACAGGAATAGCAGAGCATAGTGCTGTTGCCATCGTTAAACTTCTGTAAGGTGCTTTCCGTAGTGCTGAGAACATCCTCGCTACTGATATAGCCGAGACCAATGGTGGCGCCCAGAGGCATAACTCCTCCGGAAATCACATGCCCTTCGGGAGTAAGGGAAAAGGCAGCACGAGCTACTGGCAAAGTGCCGTCTTGGTAGTCGATGACCAGAGGGATTACTCCCAATCCCAGAGCTAAATCGTCTTTCTTAAGCCCTATCTCTTCCAGATACTCCAGAGCCGGTTTGCCATTAACTCCGATAAGAATATTGCCTTCCGAGGCCGTAATAACTGCCTTTTGTCTGCGCGTCTTGGAATCATCGAGGGAAGCAATATCGAAGCTAACTTGAACAGCCCCGGTTATCGCTCCCAATACGGCTGCCTCCCGGTAGCCTATGCCGTTATGAATAGTTTTGGCAGCGACATACCCTAAGGTATGGTCGGTAGCTGTTGTCCCAAAGAGAGGGATCCCCCCTGAAGCGGAATCGATAGCCGAGAGGATCATATCGCCACTTATTTCAGTTATCAGGGGGAAATAGCTTAAAAAGATCGCCGGTGGTTGGGAGACCTTGCTTAAAAAGTCTTCCAGGGAAGTATTGATGGTCTCTTGGAAATTATCGTCAATAGGTAGCAGCAGGGTATGGAACTCGCATTCGTCGCTGGTGAGAACAGTGATAGTCAGCATAACCTGGTCCATCGCTCCGTTGGCTGAACAAAAGCAGGTAGTCGTCCCAATGCAATCGAAGGGAAGCGCTTCACAGATAGCCTTTAAGACACCACTGTCGTCAAAATCGGAGAAGCAAGAGATAACCCCCAAAGAGTGTTTACCCAAATTGCCCTCTAGCTGCAGCATGTCTAGAACTTCTGCCACAGCCATTTTAGGGTCGTCAACCTCTCGCGTGTAGGCAGTGAGGGATTTGATCATTTTTAACCTCCTAAGGCTTTTAGTAGCGCTCTACCGGATAAAACTTAAATTAAGGGAGTACTTCCTCCAGTTCCACGGCAAAGTCCATGGGTACGGCGTTGATAAAGAGGATAAACCCTTCTTTGCTGGTGGGAATCTCTTTAGCTTTAGGGGAGTAGCTGTCGTAATAGACTGTTAGCTCTTCGTCAGCCATAATCAGACGTACCTGCTCCGGTAAATTCAATTTAAGCTTCATCCCTGGAGCAAGTTTGAAAACTGCGTTTTGTTCTACCGCCAGAGAGGTAATGCTTCCTGAAGCTAAGTAGCTCAAGCTCTCGGAGTCTACCCCGTTAAAGCCCCCAAAATAGAGATGCCCGATGCCATTTTTTTCCCAATAGAAAGGAGCGAAGCCATCGCGGGAGCTGTTGCCGGGGGCGTTTAAGAACATTTCTGTATCGTTATCGCTGGTGGTAAGCACCGCCGTATGTTTTGTCGTGCTCACAAACTGGGAAACAAAAACCAGAGGCCCGCCTGCGGTAGGAGCGGTAATTTTGACGCCACACATTTCTCCTAAAAAGAGATCGCCGGGATTACCATCGTAGAGGATATACTTCTTACCCACCCGCTCCTGCCAGCCTTGATGAATAGGGGGATAGGAAAGATGCTTCTCGACCATGACGCCTACTCCCACTGGGGTTTCCTGACTCAAATAAATGACCTTGTCTTGTTCCACGAAGAAGAACTTATTGCGGCCAGAAATAAAGCCCCCATCTTCGTAGAAAGCACCCCGCTCCCGGTCACGCCAATTGCTTTTTTCCATCGCCTTAGTGCTTAGCTGGTCGTAAGAAAGCTCCACTTTCATCAGAGCCGACCCCGAATGATAAATGCCGGAGTAGCGCTCCTGCCATCCTTCGGGGATGGGGTGCAGCCAGGTAGAAATGCCCAGTTCGGAAAGGAGGGTACCACACAGCTCGACTAGAACTCCCGCCGCTCCCATCCGGGCATTATTCGTGCCAGATATAGCTGCTGCCAGGTTATATTTGGGAATAACCATGAGGTACGAACCAAAGGAGAGGGTACCGCCCCCTTTAACCAAAACCCCGGGACCAAAATCGCAACGTTCGTTGATATACTCGACCCGATCCCAACCTAAACCGTAATGGGCGTTAAACTTATCCGGTAAAAAGGTTACGCTTTGCCGTTTAGCCGTTTCCGCCAGGCTCTCTTCCTTAAAAATCCCTTGCGACTCGATAAACATGTAGCCCAGCTTGGCGCAATCGGTCATATCCGTGGCAATACCCCCGGCTCCGGTGCAGCTGACCAGCTCCAACTGCTTATCTTTTTCTTGAATACGCACCCTATTCTGGGGGTTATTTTCCGCGCTACAGGTGGCATGAGCCCCCAGAGGGAAGGTGATGTACTTCTGCATAAAGGCGGTAAAGCTCATCCCAGAGACTTCGGCGATAACCATCTCTGCCAGGGTAAAACCATCGTTACAATAAACCGAAAAATAGCCAGGCTCGGCTTTAAGCTGGGAGTTGGCCATGTAATCGTAGAAATGTTCGGTGTAGGCGCCTTCCATCCAGACACTGGCAAAAGAATTCTTCATATCGGTACCCGGCAAGCCTGAGGAGTGGTTGAGACAGTGTCGCAGAGTAATGCTTTGGTGGCGGGGATCCCGCATGACAAAGCGAGGTAGATAGTTAACCACCGGCTCATCTAAGGTAACCTTGCCCATCTCCACCAGCTTCATAACCGCCAAAGCACAGTAGACCTTCGACACCGACCCTACATTGTACAGGTCTCCTACCGTAGCCGGATGATCCGGGTTGCCATCCTGGGTGCCCACAGCACAGGCGGCCAACAGCTCCCCGTCCTTGATAAAAGCTACACTGGCAGCCGTTCCAGCTGGATCCATTCTCTCTTGCAAAATTTTTTGGAGCTTCTTAGCTAATTCTAAGTTACTTCCAGCTAAGTTCATGTAACAATCCCCTTTGTATAATAGTTTGGATTTTATAGCGCTCGGTCATTTTCGACTTTAGCGTTGCCATATTACAAGTTATACGGGCTCAGATGAGCGGTTTAAGCACTTTGCCTGCCAAGGCTCCGGTATGTTCCCCTTCGTTGATGGTAAGCACGCCGTTGACCCAGACCTTATGAACCCCTACCGGGTACTGGCTGGGGTTAACATAATCCCCCTGAGAGTTCACCTTTTCCGGGTCGAAAAGCACCAAGTCGGCTTTCATCCCCGGACGAATATAACCCCGATCGTGCAAGCATACCCGTCGTGCCGGAGCTGAAGTCATTTTCCGCACCGCTTCCTCCTGGCTAAAGAGCCCTCGGTCGCGAGCATACTCCCCCAGCACTTTAACAAAGGTGCCAAAAGTTCGGGGATGGGTTTTGCCTCGTGCCAAACGACCGGTGACTCCTACTCCGCTGGAGTCTGAACCTACCATCATTAGGGGATGTTGCATGATGCGGTCAATATCTTCCTCCCCCATGGAAAAGTAACAAACCCCTACCCGATCTCCTCCGCGGCGGATGAGTAGCTCACAACAAGCGTCCCAGCCAGACATCCCCCACAGCTCGGCAATCTCGGCGACAGTTTTGCCTTCCAGGATGGGATCCGGGGTATACCCGGTTACCAGGGTATTCTCCCAGCCTACCCCTTTCTGGAGGGAGATCCAACCATCGACACCTTCGGGGTTCTCAATATCTGCCAACATCCGGGCTTTCTCCTCTGGGTCCTGCAACCGTTCGATCATTTTCTGCCTGCCACCTACCGAAGCCCAAGGAGGCAGGGAGGCATCCAAACCGGTAGCCCCTGCCGTGTAGGGGTATTGATCGAAGGTGACATCGACACCCTCGGCTACAGCTTGTTCCAACATGGCCAGCATCTCCTGGGAGCGTCCCCACATATGCTTACCCATAATTTTTAAGTGAGAAATCTGCACCGGTACCCCGGCAGCAGCTGCCGTGCGTATAGCTTCCTGGAGGGCTTCAA
>WREE01000146.1 GCA_009779515.1 Symbiobacteriaceae bacterium | reverse complement strand
CTCTGAAGTCGTTGTTCAGGGAGGTTAGAATGAAGACATAATCGAAATTCGCCGCTACCACTTGCTCCAGGATGTTTTTCGCATAGCCCAGAGCATGACCGGAAAAGTCGGCGCGGGAGAACTTGGCATGTCGGGGAAGCAGCCTGGTTATACGGGAATTGCCACTCTCGTTATATAGCACATGGACGTAATCACCGACTACGGGGTAGTCTTCCCTCTCTCCGACGCTATAGCGAAAGGCTCCGGTGATGTCAGCCAAGACTTCACCCCTCGCAGTGATCACCTTGTAGAGGGCGCCACGGTGGTCGACGACCCTGCCCGGTAGTTGCCCGGCTGGAACCGCCTCGGTCTCGGTATAGCCGTAGGTTCTAAGGTCGATAGCTTCTTCTTGGTTGCTATTATTTGCCTTCAACAACAGTCCTGCCTTTCAAAAACATACGCATTTTCTTTTCTACGGATTCCTACATCCTAGGTCGATCTTGGTATAAACCATTCCGGTAGCAGTCCAGCGCTCATTTACCTGACCACTTTGGATGATGATGCTGTCATCTTGGAACCATAAGACTGTTGGTAACCAGTCCACATAATACTCTTGGTTGGTTTTCGGAAAGAGCCTTCTTACCTTTTGGGTCGGATCGGTGATGGAGAGTCCCTTGACTTCAATAACATAGCCATATAACTCATTGAGATAAACGCCATCCTGGGGAGCAGCCAGAGAAATTGGTAGGCGCTTAATACCCAAATACGATAGAATCTCATCTTCCAAATATGACCATTGGCCATCAGGGACGGCAAGAGATACTTTGTTGATCGTGAGAGAAGCAAACAACCGCCCAACCACTTGGGCATACTCGTGGAGGAACAGCTTGAAGCCTTCCGCTCCCGGTGGTTTGTCAGCGTAATAAGGCTGATCCTTATCCCGGCGCCAGATATATTCTAAATACGCCGTACCCCGGTCGTTTTCCAGATAGTCGATGGACGCCTCCGTTGTTTCTCGTTGCAGAAACAGCAGGCAGGGATGTAAGGGCTGGATAATTTCGACAATCTTGAAGACAAAGCTCTGCAGTTCCTCGTATGTTCTGTTCTTAAGCAAGAAAGTAAATATTTGGAACTGAAAGAGGGCGCTGTCAATGATATAGACTTCGTTTTGATCCTTCAAAGCGTTGGCCACAAAGAACGCCCACTTTTCCAGAGCGAACTTCGCGTATTCAGCGAGAGGATAGTTCCAAATAACCGCATCCCGCAGCTCCTGATAAACATGCTCGTCTATTATCTCCCTGTAATACCAATCAATTTCTGGTAGGCTGAAAGTCACCGTGCTTTGCCGGAAGACCGCAAGGCTGTTCAGTATATCTGCCACCTGGGGGTGCGCCTCGAGGAATCTGCCATACTTATCGTAGGTAAAGCCAACTTCGTCATTCCAAACCAACACCGGGTGAGGCATGGCTACTTCGTGTATCCACTTTGACCTTATATTGCCAAGCTCAAGTTGAGTTTGTATAAACCGGGCATTAGTGGTCTTACCGGTGGAAGGCATACCTTCCAATATAATCAGCTGTGATTTTTTCACATATGCCCTCCCTGCAAAGTGGGAATACTCCATGACAGCGATGGCAACTCCCTATCGTCTCACCTTTTCCTGGGCAGTCTAAGCCACCTGTTCTTAGTTTTTCAACTCTTGCAGTATGGCACACAGCATGAGGTACACTCTATCAAATGACGCCAGGTCTAACCATTCCCCCGGAAGATGAGCGCTTCCGGTGAGAGGACCCATGGTGATAGCGTCCATATGAGGGACTTTGGCGATAAAATAGGGTATCTCCAAACCCCCTGGGCAAATGGTCTCTACCAGCTCTTTACCCCACTCCCGGCTAACCAGTTGCGCAAACAGTTCTCTCAAAGGCGAGTTCTGCATATAGTCCCAGGAGCGGTAACGCACTTCCAAGTTCAAGGTGGCGCCGTATTTACTCACGATAGATTGCATTTCGTCAATAAGTTTTAGGTTGTGGTTGCTATCACGACAACGAGTAGAGCCTATGATGGTGGCGCTACCTGCCTCGGCAGTCACTACTCCCACCAAGTGGCTGCTGAGCATATAGTCTTCGGTAGTCTCCAAAGGACCGTTCGGCAAGTCCAACAGCAGTCCTATTAAGGCTTCCGTGCTTTCGCTACTCATAAATTTGTCCACAGAAGCAGAAGTAAACTCCAACTTGAACTCTTGGTCTACCAAAGACAGTAGCTTTTCCTGAACCAAGATAGATTCGCCGGAGACTAAAATAGCTTCACACTCCTGAGGATGAGCGTTTTCAGCTGTCCCTCCCATTAAAGAAGCTATACGGAAGGAAGCATTGCTGTTTCGGAGCAGTTCCGCCAGATACTTAATAGCGTTGTTTTTATTGGTTAAAGGCGCTTTACCAAATGATGCCGCAGGAACCCCGGAAAGGCGAACCCGCAAAGCCTCTCTTGAAGCCTGCTCACTGGTCACGGGCAGGGAAATAATGCTTCGATCGCTGCAATAGTTACCTACCTGAGTAACATGCTCCCCAGAAGCATCCAAACCTATCATGCGTGATGCTGTTAATAAAGAGCCATCCAGAGCCTTAGCCCCTAAGCAACCTATTTCCTCCTGAACGGTGTAGATACACTCCAATTCAGGATGGCTAACGGTGGTATCTGCCATAAGCGCCAGCATATAAGCCACGGCTGTGCCATTATCTGCTCCCAGGGTGGTGCCTTCGGCTTTCAAACATCCCTCTTCGATATACAGCTTCAGGCTGTCTTTAGCGAAATCAAAATCGGAAAAGGGCACTTTGGTGCCTACCATGTCCATATGCCCCTGTAGGATAACTGGAGCGGCTTTTTCGTACCCCGGAGATGCAGGCACCCGTACTACCACATTGCCCATATCGTCCTGATGACACCAGTAACCTCTGGTCTTGGCCTGAGCCATGATATAGTCGCTCAAAGCTTTCTCATTGCGCGAAACGTGGGGAATGCCGCAGATCGCTTCGAAGTACATTTGGTGTAATTTCTCTTGATCTAAAACCATGTTGTATCCTCCTGCCGTTTTAATAGTAGAAGCCCATGAACCGCGTTCACCCAGAGTATATCCTTAATGTAAGACCAAGATTACCATGCAGCCACCTGACTGTCAACTATAGCCCGACAAAAACCAATTACACTGTGGGGTTTTTTAAAGTTTTAACATGGCAAGAACATAACTTAATTCGCCGAAGAGCGCACTCTTAAGGCGAGAGGCGAAGACTTTGTCTTCTGCCTAATACCGAAGCCGCCGCTATCTGGCTTGATAGCGACGGCTTTAGCGTTTGGGGGACGCGGGAGGAGTAGCTCTGAGCTGGGATTATGATATATATCCTTGATGGCTATGGCGTCGAGGCTAATAACTTAAGATAAGCTTCGCAGCCTAAGTCGAAGCCCATGCTGAAGCCTGCCGTCAGGGGGTTGTCGCCTCCAGCTTCCATGATCCCGCTGACAATGGAATAGGCCAGAGACAAAGCGTCGTCTCCAAAGAGGTCTAACAGATACCCGGCTGCGTCTCCTAGGCCGGGGTCAGCCAAACTGGAGCCCAAACTCATACCGAAACCGATGGTACCTCCAAAGCTACCAGCTTTGTCAAGAGCATCTTCGACATCAAAGGACTCCACGACTAAACCGGCAAACACCATGCCGGTGGTGACGAAGCCACAATAAAACCCTGCGACCGTGCCACGAGCAAACTCCATAGAGTTCAAAACTACAAGATATTCGACAAAAGAGCCATGTTCGCCGCTATCGAAGACGGTGATGGTTTTATAGGTGACTGGATCGATCTCCAGCCAGACCCAGCGAAGCACCCCATTATGTAGCACCGCACTGTTAGGCGCAATAATAACCTTTTCGGTACTGCGCACGGTGTCCAGCAAGCGCTGAGGATAGTTCCCTTGCCGGATCATTTCGTTCAGGAGGTTGCGCCGCGGTGTTCGGTCTAGGGGGATAAGAAAGACCCCTCGAGCGCCTTGCTCATCCGGCGGCAGCAGCTCCCACAGCTCCATAAATCCAACAGCGTTTTCCCCTATAAGGCATTCTTTTTCCAGTTCACACATAGCCAGACCCGAGGCGATATTAAAGCCATGCAGCCACTCCGGGGGAATACTCTGGGCATTGTGAACCTCGTTGAAAGGGGATGCTAAATCTATAGCGGTGGTAATGGTGCCACTGCTACTCTGTTGCGAGGTGAGAATCACCAGCCTGGGAGAACTGCTACGCCCCAGAACCAGCCCTCGGATATTGGCTAGGGTATCTTCCACGGCTGTTTGCGAAGCTAAAAACGAATAGAGGGAGGTGCGGTGGTAGAGCCGCATAAAAGCTTGAGCTTCGGGGTTGTCCACCCCTTCCTTTGCCCTTGCCACCGCGGCACTTAAGGCGGTAACCGCGCTGCTTGAGATATCCGGAGCATTTAAACCGTAGGTGCAAAACAACCTGTCCAAAGGTTTATCTTCACTTACTTGTATCTCGTGGCTGTAGGTCAGGTTTTCGGCACTGATGGTTATACTAACTGTTAGAGGGCGATAATCCCGTTCGCCAAGCAGGCGGTTGCCCAGGCGTAACCCTTGGGGAGTATGGAGATATGCCAGCCATTCACCCTCCTCATTTTTAGCAAAGCCTAAGTCGATAGCATCCTGGGAGAGCTCGGTAAGAGATATGGTCTGTTCCAGGACGGTTACTCGCCGTGGGGCGTCAGGATTGTCCTCTGCCCCTGTCCCCAGCTGGTGAGAGAGGCTATTCAGAATGCCCCCCATTTGTAAGAGGTCGGTGGAAGTGTTGCGAGCCTGCTGAGTTAAAGGTATGGCCTCCACCACTACGGTTAGCCGGGCAT
>WREE01000145.1 GCA_009779515.1 Symbiobacteriaceae bacterium | reverse complement strand
TTTCACCGCCATAAGCTCCGGCGTTCATAGTCACAGCGCCACCTAAGGTACCAGGTATACCTGCCGCAGACTCTAAACCAGCTAACCCCATTTTGGCAGCAACACTGGAGAGTTCAGTCAAGCGGATACCGGCGGTAGCCAGGATGATGCCTCCCCCCTGATCCTCCCATGAAGCTAGACGCGGTCCGATAACCATGACCAGACCTCGGATACCTCCATCTTTGACCACTAGGTTGCTACCTCCGCCGATAACGGTGAGAGGAGCTCCGGTGGCAGTAGCTAAGTGGTTTAACAATATCAGCTCTTCAGGAGAGGCAGGTTCCACCAACAAGTCGGCAGGACCTCCTACCTTAAAGGTTGTTCGCTCGGTCATGGGAGCATTTTCTTCGTAATATATCGTATCTAAATTGGCAATTATTCGCCGGCGTACAGTATCGTTCCACAATGTCTATATCCACCCACCTTGAGTTTTACCTAATTAAACTAATCTTAAGGCAAAAAGCGGACAAGCCGGACTGCAATAGCCGCAGAGAATACACTTATTGTTATCGACTTGGACTTTACCATCTACTACTGTCATGGCAAAGTTGGGGCAGGCCTTGGTACAAAAACCGCAGCCAATACAATATGACAGCACTTGAATGCGTTTTTCCTCCTGCACCTTAGGTAGCTCTTCGGCCGTAATTTCTTCCCCTCGGAAGTACTTAAGATTAAAGAGCAGCTCCTTTTCCTCCACCATACCTACCGCGATAGAGGTAAAGCCAGGGATAGCCTGGACATAGGCAAAAGCATCGATAATGTTGCCGATTAAGTGACCACCGGCTAAAGATTTCATGGCGTAGAGCCCTTTTCCTGCCTGGCGACAAAGCTCAATACCCCGGAGCATATCCTCCAGAGTACCGTTGATAATTCCCATACCCAGTTTATTGACAATAGGAAAAACCACATCGAATGCTGGGTGGCTGGCCACAGCGATACAGGTGTCGGCGCCGTGGAGAGAGATACCCACGGCTTTGATGACGCCTTTGGCTTTTAAGTCGACCAAGGCTTCAATAGCTCCCGCCCGTTGTTGCAGCACTGAAGCATCTGCTCGGGCAGCATGGATATGAAAAATATCGATGGTATCGCGCTTCAGCTCCTGACGAGCTTTTTCCACACTTTTTTGCATATCGTCGTAGGTTGCAGCCACCGATTTACTGGCGATGATGACCTCTGGGGTAAAGCCCCGTAGAGCTTCTTCGATATAGCTGTGGGTAAGATACATTTCGGCAGTGTCTAAAAAGTTTATCCCTGCTTCTACCCCCTGGCGAATAAGCTTGGCACCTTCTGCCTGGGGAAGATGCTTTTGGTTTGGTCCCATGGGCAGAATACCCATACAAAGCTCCGTGACCTGTAAAGCGGTTTGTCCCAAATAAGCTTTTTTCATGGAAAGCATTCCTCCTACTGTTTACCTATGAATACTAAAAATTGCTTCTCATCGATAACGGTTATCCCGTACTCCCGAGCTTTATCCAACTTACTGCCGGGAGAGGCTCCTGCCAGTAAATAGGTAGTTTGCCTGGAAACTCCTGAAGTGACCTTTCCTCCCCGCTCTTCTATGAGCTTGGTTGCTTCCTGTCGGGTTAAAGTGGGTAAGTTGCCGGTTAAGACGAAGCTTTGACCCTGAAAGATAGCTTGGTGGAGACTGCTTTGACTATGATAAACCGGTTTAATCCCTGCTTGCTCCAACTTCGAGATAAGCTGTTGGTTTTCTGAGCGAGCTATATATTCTTTAAGGCTTTGGGCTACTTTAGCACCTACATCTGGGATAGCGGTAAGCTCTTCTTCGCTGATAATGTGTAACTTCGCCAGAGAACCTAAGCTGCGAGCCAGAGTTTGGGCTAAGCGCTGTCCTACATGCCGGATACCGAGAGCATAGAGAAGACGTTCCAGGGTTATGTTTTTGCTGGCAGTGATGGCAACCAGCAAGTTGCCGGCTGAGCGCTCCCCCAGACGGGGCAAAGCTTGCAATTGTTCCTGAGTAAGGGTATAAAGATCGGCAGCATCTTGGATTAAGCCATTTTGCACCAGTAGTTGGACGATTTGAGGACCTAACCCTGTAATATCGGCAGCATCTCGAGAAGCAAAATGGATAATCCCTTCTATTATTTGAGCCGGACATGCCCGGTTGGGGCAGCGCCAGGCGGCTTCATCTACAGCGCGTACTAGGGGAGCCGCACACTCCGGGCAGTTAGCAGGCATGACAAACGGTACTTCATCCCCTTGTCGTAACTCCGTTAACGCTGCTACGACTTCAGGAATGATCTCCCCAGCTTTGCGTACCAGTACTGTGTCCCCGATACGGATATCCCGGGAAGCAATAAAGTCAGCGTTATGAAGGGATGCCCGACTGACAGTAGTCCCCGCCAGCGAGACCGGTTCCAAAATAGCCGTAGGGGTTACTACTCCGGTACGTCCCAGGGCTAGCTCTATAGCCAGTAACTTGGTTTCGCTTATTTCGGCGGGAAACTTGTAAGCAGAGGCCCAGCGTGGTGCTTTGGCAGTCTCTCCCAGCTCTTGTTGTAAGGAGAAGGAGTTTACTTTAAGCACCAAACCGTCAATAGCATAAGGAAGGGTGTGCCGTTCCTCCTGCCGTGCCAGACACCAGGCAACTATTTCTTCGTGGTTACTGCTGACAAAACGGACGGGGTTGACGGGAAAGCCCCACTTCTCTAGGAGCAGTAACAGCTCTTCCTGGGTAGTTGCCCAAGGGGTCATACTCCAATCTAAGCTGTAGAACCAGGCTTCTAAACCTCGTTTAGCGACAATTTGGCTGTCCAACTGCCTTAGGCTACCAGCAGCGGCATTGCGGGGATTAGCCAAAAGAGGTTCTCCCTGAATGCGGCGCTCCTCGTTAAGTTTGGCAAAACTGTCTTGGGACAAGTAAGCTTCCCCGCGGAGTTCCATGGTCAAAGGTTCACTTAACCACTGGGGGATAGTTCCGATAGTGCGAATATTGGTGGTGATGTCTTCACCTACCTGTCCACCACCCCGTGTGGCTCCCCGTTGTAAAACTCCAT
The DNA here is from genome assembly GCA_009779515.1 of Symbiobacteriaceae bacterium. Lineage (GTDB taxonomy): Bacteria > Bacillota > JAAYKD01 > JAAYKD01 > WRDA01 > WREE01. The sequence continues at coordinate 1,857 of WREE01000145.1, read as the reverse complement.
CCTGATAATTTAAGACAATGGTTAAACCATCGATTTTCGGCTCCACTACCAACTCAGGTTGAAAACCGAGGCGGGTGGCTACTTGCACCAGCCAGCTACGCAGTTCCTTTTCACCCATGAGGTTATCTAAGCTGAGTTTGGGTGTCTGGTGCGGTGTGGCGGTAAAACCAGAGGCTACGCCACCGCCAACCATTTGGGTAGGTGAGTCGGCAAGTTCCTCCAGGGGATATAGTTTTTCCAATACTTGCAGCTCCCGATAAAGGATGTCATAAGCAGCATCACTTATCTGGGGTTGGTCGAGAATGTAATAATAATAATTATGACGCCGTATCTCTTCGCGAAGCTGCATCAGGCGTAGACGATGTCTTTCAGGGATCACGCTTCCTCCACCTTCTCCAAGCCGGCATATTTTAGTTGTAATAGCTTCGTGCCTACACCGGTAAACTCTACCTGGGCAATGGTATTTTCCCCGCTACCTTCTAAGGAGATAACTATACCTTCTTCCCAATTTTTGTGCCAAACCCGGTCACCAACCTTAACATTCAAAACAAAGTGTCCTACCATGCGAGGAGTAGTTGGTGCCATGCCCCGTCTTTCCTGAGTATAAAAAAGTGAAGGTGGTGGCGATGTTTCCCACAGGGTTGCTTGGAGGACTTTTTGCCGGGAAGGTTGTTTACGGTTATAAAGCATTTCCTGGGGAACTTCTGCTAAAAAGCGGGAAGGTTCGGTAGGGCGTTTGGAACCGTAAAGGGAGCGATTTTGCGCATAGCTAAGGTAGAGTAAATCTTTAGCGCGGGTCATACCTACATAACAAAGGCGACGCTCTTCTTCGATCTCCTCGGGAGAGCCTTGGGAGAGGCTGTGAGGGCAAAGCCCTTCTTCCATACCGGTGAGAAAAACCACCGGAAACTCCAACCCCTTGGCGCTGTGAAAGGTCATAAGGAGAGTACTATTTTTACTTTCATCGTGAGTATCGGCGCTGCTTAGTAGAGCGACTTCCTCTAAAAATTCCAGCAAGCCTTCATTTTCCTCTTTGCGCTTGTCGAACTCACTGGTAGCGTTGAGGAATTCCTGGAGGTTTCTTAGCCGTTCCTGGTCTTCGGACTTTAAGCTGTTAGCCAGTGCTGCCCAGTATCCACTTTGCTCCAGCACTTCCTGAGTGAGTTCGGTCACGGAAAAATACTCCTGTTGCAGACGCAAGTTTTCCAGGAGTTGCCATAGGTCTTGTAGCCGTTCCACCACACGCTTCGATAAATTGGGAATGGCATCGGCAAGCTCCAGAGCGGCATACCAGGGTAGCTGCATACTGGTAGCAAACTCTCCCAAATGCTCCAGGGTGGTATCGCCGATACCCCGGCGTGGTGTGTTGATAATCCGTTGCAAGCTTTGGTCGTCGTAAGGGTTGGCGAGGATACGTAAGTACGCCATAATATCCTTCACTTCGGCGCGTTCGAAGAAACGCACTCCACTGAAGATGGTATATGGGATACGGCGTTGGATGAGTTTTTCTTCCAACACCCGAGATTGACTATGTAAACGATAAAGGATGGCGAAGTCGTTGTAGTCTAAATCCCGTTCACTCAACAGACGCTCAATTTCCAAAACAATCGCCTGAGCTTCGGCATGCTCATCCTCCAGACACTGCAAAACCACTAAGTCGCCGCTTTGCCGGTCGCTCCAGAGCCGTTTCTCTGTCCTTTGGGTGTTGTGACTAATGAGGTGCCAGGCGACATCAAGAATCTGCTGGGTAGAGCGATAGTTTTGCTCCAGCTTGATGACCTTAGCTTCAGGGTAGTCCCGAAGAAAGTTTAAAATATTCGTGATATCGGCACCACGCCAGGAGTAAATCGACTGGTC
>WREE01000144.1 GCA_009779515.1 Symbiobacteriaceae bacterium | reverse complement strand
TTAACGGAGCTATGCACCGCGCTATCCGTGCCCCTCTATTATGAACGCCATCCGGAGCTGCAGGAGATTGTTTTCGACCCCCAGCATCGGCAAAACCCCTGCGCCCGCTGTGCCTTTTTTCGTCGGGGGATTATCAACCGTATCGCCGTTAAAGAAGGGTATAATAAAGTAGCTTTAGGTCACCACTTAGACGATGCTGTCGAAACCTTTCTAATGAGCATTCTCCTGGCAGGTAAGATTGAAACTTTTACGCCGGTGACTTCTCAAGACCGCAGCCAGGTGACGGTTATCCGCCCCTTGGTGCTTCTGCGGGAGAAGGAAATTACTGGGGCTAAGCGCTTCTTTCCCTGGGAGCCGCTACCCAGCTGCTGCCCTCAGGAGGGCAACGGAGGGCGAGCCTTGGTTAAACAGCTCATCCGGGAACTGAGTCTAAGGGATCCTCAGCTCTTCTGGCGAGTGGTGAGCGCCATGCGCCGCACCACCGAGGAGATTGTTCTTTGGCCTGCCGAAGCCGATGCTCTTACCATGAGAAGCCATTATTTAGAAATGCTTAAGCATATTGGGAAGTAAAATAGCTAAGAAGCGAGGTTCATAAGTACATGAGTTTAATTGTAGCTACTGCGGTGGCTCGTTATTTTGGCAGCTACAAACTCTTTGCCGATATCAACTTTACTATCTATAAAGGTGACCGTATTGGTCTCATTGGGCAGAATGGTTCGGGAAAGAGTACTTTGCTGCAGATTCTCGCCCAGCAACTGGATTATGATGGTGGTGACAGTACCCGTCTTACTTGGGCTAGCGACTTGCGGGTCGGCTATTTGCGCCAGGAGGACGAACTGGGTGGCGAAGCTACTTTGTGGGAGAGTATGTGTTGGGTTTTTCGCTCTCTGATGGATATAGAGCGCACGATGCGTGAGCTGGAGCAACAAATGTCCCAACCGGAAGTTTACCAGGATAGCGTGCTCTTGGGGGAGGTTAGCGATCGTTATGGCCGGTTCCTGGTGGAATTTGAACGCCAGGAAGGGTACCAAATGGAGAGTCGCATGCGAGGGGTTCTTTTTGGCTTAGGTTTTAAAGAACCGCAATTTTCCCAGCCTTTGCACACCCTTTCCGGCGGGGAGAGGATGAGAGCAGCGTTGGCACGGCAACTACTGTTAGCCCCGGATCTTTTACTGTTGGACGAGCCGACGAACCATCTGGACATATCTGCCGTGGAGTGGCTGGAAGAGTATTTAAACAGCTATAAAGGTGCCGTGCTGCTAGTCTCCCACGACCGCTATTTTTTAGATCGGGTGGTTAACCGTATCTTTGAAATTGAACACAACACTTTGGCTACCTATAGCGGCAACTACACGGCTATGCAGCTACAGAAGGAACAGAATCTGAAACGGGAGATGGATCTCTATTTACAGGCTGAAGAGGAGCGCAAGCACCTGCAACGCTTTATCGATCGCTTCCGCTATGGCACCAAAGCCTCTCTGGCGAAAAGCAAAGCCAAGATGATGGCGCGCTTAGGGCACGAAGAAGCGCCCAAGACGGCCACTGCCCGTATGAAGTTGGAGCTATCTCCCAGGCTGCGTTCCGCCCACCGGGTTTTAATGTTAGACCAACTGAGCAAAGGGTATGCCAGACATCTCTTTGGTCCCTTGGAGCTGGAGGTGCATCGGGGTGAACGTATTGCCCTGGTGGGGCCGAATGGCGCCGGTAAAACAACCCTACTTTCCGTAATTACCGGGGAAGTGGAACCTGATGCCGGAGAGTGCCGCTGGGGAGTGGCTGTAGACTGGGGTTTCTATAAACAAGGACTGGACGATCTGGAAGATGATAACACGGTCTTGGATGAGATACTGGGAGTAGCCGATCTTACGGTAGGAGAAGCCCGCAACATTCTGGGGCGTTTCTTGTTTCGTGGGGACGATGTGGCGAAAAAAGTGGCTATGCTCTCGGGAGGAGAGCGTAGCCGGGTTATGTTGGCAAAGCTATTTCTCTTGGGCGCCAACTGTCTGTTGCTGGATGAACCTACTAACCATTTGGATATTCCCGCTCGGGAAGTGCTGGAAGAAGCGTTGCAAGATTTTGCCGGCACTTTGCTGGTAGTCTCCCACGACCGCTATTTTATTGATAAGGTCGCCACTAAGGTTTGGGAGCTGAAAGATGGCAAGCTGCGTATCTTCCCTGGGGGGTGGTCGGCGTATCACGAAGCCTTACTGCAGGAAGTTCCCCCACCGGAAACGGCGGCAGCTCCGCGTCCTCAGCGAACCAATCCGGATAACGACAGGGAAGAACAGAGGCGACGCCTTAAGCTCCGGGAGGAGATAGCTGTGCTGGAGAAGGAAATTGCCGAGCTGGAGCGGGAGAAGTTGGGGTTGGAATGGATGATGGCGGAGGTGGAATTTGTTCACCGACCGGATCGTAACCAGTTGCTAAGGCGCTACGGGGAGTTACCCCACCTGCTGGAAGAAGCCTATACTCGCTGGGAAGTATTACATACCCCCTAGATCTGACTTCAGGGAGTGTATCAACGCTACACACGTTAGGCACACCTGGACTACCCTGGGGACGGTGCCGGAAATTGCCCTAGGGTCGTTTTAATACTAAATCATGGGAAAGCCGTTGACCACCAGGGAGTAGCGCAGTTTCAGGAAGTCACTGGCTTTACGGCAAAGCATCATACGGGATAAAAATATTTCAAAGAACTCGAAAACAGGGGTTACCTCCTTATCTACCTGGATATCCAGGGTGCAGGTGCTGTTGACCGTGTCAATCTTGACTTCTGCCTTAACCACCGAGTAGTTTACCCGGTCGTGGATATCGAAGGTAGCGGGGTTTTGGGTACGCACCCGGGAGCGGCGGACGTCGCTTTTGTCCGCTAAGATAACAGCAGCGGCTATACTGTGAACCGGGACGGCGGTGGCTTCATCGTGATTGCCGATAGCAGAGACAATGGTTGCTATCTCTTCCGGCGGCATGTACATATGCTCTAAGATACGTAAAGCGATAATGGCGCCGCTTTGGGCGTGGTCTACCCGATTAACCATGTTACCGATATCGTGCATAAAGCCAGTGATCCGAGCTAGTTCCACTTCCCGCTCGCTGTAGCCCAACTGGGTAAGGATTCTACCTGCACCATGAGCTACAATAGTGGCATGAGGGAGAGAATGCTCGGTGAAACCCATAATCCCCAGAGAGCGATCTCCCTGGTGTAGAAAGCTAAGGATGCTGTGGTTGCGACTCACCTCGTCGTAGGTGACAGTTCTGTACTGGGGTGTAGTCATGGAAGCCAACGTCCTTTCTGGTAAGGAGATGAGAATTCATGTTTAACTTTCTCAACTATCCTTCGTTTAGCGATGGTATACTAGAGATAAGGCTAAGTCAAGTTCTGGAGGCGGACGAAGAAAAACAGTATGTACCTTCGTATATATACTATATGTACGAGCCGAGGAACCCGGTGGTGGCAGGCTATATCGATCTACGCATAGGGGATAACGAAAGCCTGTTTTACGGAGGACATATCGGTTACCGCGTCAACGAACCGTTTCGGGGACATGGCTACGCCGGGCGTGCTTGTCGTCTTATTGTTCCCCTGGCGCTGGCTCACGGTATGGAGAGCTTACGGATAACCTGTAGCCCGGATAATCTGGCATCTAAGCGGACTATCGAAAAGTTAGGCGCCGAGTTTTTAGGTTTGGTAAAGGTACCTCCCTATAACGAGATGTACCAACGAGGCGAAGTGGAGAAGTGCATTTTTCTTTGGCATATTAAAGATTTAATAAGCGATAAAAGGGTATAGCTCCTCGCTTATGCTCGGTCTGGGCGGCAGCTTGCTGGATTTTGGCAATATCTTCGGGGCTACCTTTACCTTCCAGTAGAAAAGCGTCTATCGCCTGATAGCTTATCCCCAGCTCTTCTTCGTCGGTTTGCCCCGGCCATAACCCAGCCGAAGGAGTTTTATAGAGTATATGGTGGGGTACCCCTAAAGCTTCGCCTAACTGCAGCACTTCCCTTACCGTCAGGTCGGCAATGGGGTTGAAGTCTGAGACGCCATCCCCCCATTTGGTGAAATAGCCCATGACTCGTTCCGAGCGGTTGCTGGTTCCGGCTACTAAATACCCCCGACTCTGGGCGATGGCATAAAGGGTGGTCATGCGCAGGCGGGGCTTAAGGTTAGCAGCGGCAATGGCAGATAGCTGCTCTTCGGTGTCGACTATAGAGTTAGCCAAGATTTGGTAGGTAGGCTCCAGATCAACCAACAAGGAGGGAAAACCTAAGCTGGCGGCAAAAGCCTGGGCATCAGCACAATCGGCATTTTGTCCCCCGCAGGGCATGATAACCCCTAGAAGATGAGGGGTAGCTCTTAAAACTAGCGCTGCTACAATCGCCGAATCTTTACCACCGGAAAGGCCTAGGACAACCCCTTTAGCTTTAGCTGCGGTTAAAATATGATCTATCCAGGCTCCCCGAGCCTGGATCTCTTTTTCCCAAAACATGCAGATCGTCGCTCCTTAAATAAATTATGCCGGTTAAGTGATTTGACATATTGGCATCAAGCAAACTTAATTGCAGGAACATAATTTAATTCGCCGAAGAGCGCACTCTGAAGGCGAGAGGTTGAAGACTTTGTTTTCAACCTCGAATCTTCTCGGTTAGGAGCGCTGCTCATTCCCCGGCGGGGGTGGTATGGTTGGCGTCGTAAATAAAGGAGACGGTCTCGCTATGGTAAGGAGTTTGGAGAAAATACGCTAGCCGCTTTTCGCTTACCGGTTCCCAGTGGGTGAGCATCAGGTTGGTTACCCTGGCGTCCCAAAGGGATGAATAGTTAGTCCAGGTGAGTTTAGCATCCCACCAGGAAGCCTCAATAACCTCAGCGCCGCTGGTATAATTAAGCTCGTGCTGGGCTAACGATATTTCCCGGGTAAAGTAACTGCCTCTACCATCTCGGCGCAAGCCGATTTCGGAGATGGGGAATTCGGTGATTATTAGAGGCTCTAAGTTCCCA
>WREE01000143.1 GCA_009779515.1 Symbiobacteriaceae bacterium | reverse complement strand
TATCCCTTTAAGATAGTTTATATAGGAAACCAAGAACAAGAAACCGATTTTTCTCCAGTCTAACTGTTTAAGTGCCTAGCACCTAAACAGTTGCACCTGGTAAAGGATTTGGTGGCTTGAGGCGGGAGATGAGATCATGGTTACTGAGGAACAGGTTAAAAAGCTTTTAAGCGACAATGTGCCGCGGAAGTTTAAGCAGCTGGGATTTAGCCTCATGATAACGCGGTTGAAAGGGCTATACAAGAATAACCCTTCCCCAGTTACCTTACAGCGCAGTACCCAAGAGATTAACAATTTTTTAAAAAAGTTTGCAGCTATTATGCAAGATGATACTGACACTATAGCCCAACTCTAGTTCACCATATTTAGCGAGGGAGGATATGGACATGCTCAAAAGCCTGGAGGAGACAGCCTCGCTTATTAAACAGGGGAAGCTGCTTCATGTGGCTGCTACCGAAGCTTTGCTCAAGCAACTGCCTACCGGGAACTGGATTGGCGGTACCACCGAATATTTTATGTGTCATACCGGAGGGGTGGTCAGCGGTGAGTTTTTGTTTGTCAACGAACTTCCCTCGGAGGTTTTTACCATAAGGAGTTACGATACCATCGATATTGGTGGCTTTACCCAAGAGGCTTATGATAACGGCTTTTCCCTGATAGTGCTTCCTTTCGATAGTGAAATCCATTGGCATTACGCCCGCTACGCCGCTTCTTTTGAAGACATCTTTTTCAAGAATGTCGTGGGGTGGGTTGCCGGTGTCAATTTAGGGATCCCCGAGCAAACTCCTCTGGCATACGATGGTCGGCATGGGGTGGCGTACCGGGACAAGGCGGTGGTGCTTCATGTCTCCTTACCTGCAGAATCTTTGGTTAACCTGGGGATTATTAATATCTTCACCCGGGACGCCAGCTCGCCTCTCTTTGAGTTCCCCGAGGACACCTTTACGGTGACCACCTGCACCATCGATGGTAGAAAGGGGCTTTTGGCCGACTATCTAAGGGAGAACAATATCGACATCCAGCTTCCTCTGGTGGGGGACTACTCCGGGGTGGGGATTAACATCTCCATAAAAGCCGTGGTTGATGATGTGGTGCATCTGTATGCTCCAGTCTTTCAGGGGATCGAGTATCACTTGGCGGAAAGTATTGCCGATTATGCTACAGAGTTTAGGCGACAGTTGGAAGATTTCGGTGATATCCAGGCAGTTTTTTCGTGCAACTGTATATTGAACTTCCTCTATGGGGAGCTGCAGGGCAAGGAAGTCGGCAGATTTATCGGTCCTATCACCTTCGGGGAGGTGGCTTACCAGCTGGTGAACCAAACTTTGGTGTATGTGGTCGTGCAGTAAAGGAAAATATTACCTGGTGCTTGTCATGAAGGGATTCCGGCGCTAGGTGTCAAATAATGTTTTATGAACATATTATAAGGAGGGGTTTTCGGTGATTGACAAGTTGCAGCTTCTTTATTCCCGTCGCTCTATCCGTGCTTTTGTCGAAGGGGAAGTAACCAAAGACCAAATTCAAGAGCTCCTGGAAGCCGCTATGTGTGCTCCCACCGCCGCTAACCGTAAGCCTTGGCACTTTACAGTGGTCGAGGATGCCGACCTGCGGCAAAAGTTTGCCGATATGGGGAAACGTGCCTGTGCCGCCGTTCCGGTGGTCATACTGGTCAGTGGCGACAAGCGTCGCTTCTTCGACGGTGACCGTATTGAAGTACAACCCTATTGGCAACAAGATTGTGCCGCCGCTACCCAAAATATCTTGCTGGCAGCTAACGGTATGGGTCTCGGCTCTTTGTGGATGGGGGTCTTTCCCAGCAAAGAGGCGGTAGCCAAAGTAAGCGAGATTATAGGCGCGCCAGAGCATGTGGTCCCTTTTGCTTTAGTAGCCATTGGACACAAGGGTGAAGAGAAGGAAACCCGTACCCAGTTTGAAGCCGAGCAGGTAGACTGGAAATAAGCATCTATTAGATTACAAGTCTGAGGGTGAAGACAAAGTCTTCACCCTCTCGCCTCAGAGTGCGCTCTTCGGCGAATCAAGGTCTGTTCTTGTAATTAAGTTTGCTTTTTGACGCGCAGGTCGCCAAAAAGCGGTTACTTTTATCCCTTTAAGGTAAATTAGGCAGGAAACAAGGAATATGAAACCGGTTTTTCTACAGTTGAGGCTGAAGACTTTGTCTTCAGCCTTAGTGAATTGTAGAGCAAGCGAAAACCACAAAGGGTAGCGCGCTTTCCCTTCGTTGACGCCTAGGTATAAAAATGCTACAATGGGTGTACTTGGAGGTGGTTTTTTGTCTTTTCATCTTATACAGAGGATGGCAGCTTCTCGCGGCGGGAAGCTGGTGATGGCAACGGTGGTTATGGCCATCGTTTTGGGTTGGAAGCAAACTCCTGTAGTACGAGGAGCTCCGCCTCCCGGAGGCGAAGACCCCACCTACGCAGTCATCAGAGTCGACGCCTCGTTTATCAACAAAACCGAGCGCACTGCCAATGCCTCCGTGGTTATTAATATTGAAGAGTTCGGTTTTGCCACCAGGGTAGAAGGGGAGCCGATCCCTTATGTTTCCCAAATAGCTTACGCCAGAGTGTCCCAAATACCGGGTATTAATAACCCCGATCAGATCGTTAACCCACCGGCTTCTTCCTTTTACGGCTATACACCTATGGGCAGTGGCAAGAGCTTAACCGTAGCCGTCAACGATATTGTCTATGAGAGTAACCCCTATTCCGTGCATGTGGTTATCGTTTCCTTCTATAACAACCAACCTTGGTATAGCGAGATCAAATCGAACACCTTTACCTTCGAACCGGAGAAAGGGGTACCGGTGGCTGTTCATGTGCCAGGGGCTTCCCTGGATATCTTTGCCGAAGGCTTTTGTATGGATCCCCTACCTGCCAACCAGAAGCTCTACTTTCGCTATACCCAGGAAGGGAAAAAGCCAGCAGCCTGGGCGGAAGCTAAGAAAGTAAATGTTGGAGCTACCTTCTTTCCTATTGGTAACCTCATTAATAAACGGGGAGTACTGGAGCTGGCAGTCAGCCCGGAAGCTCTACCCAAAGAGGCTGTAGGTAAGACGATTTATCGCTTCGACAATCGTCATGAAATGCCTAAAGAGAAGCCTAAGGTGGAGGGTTATCTCAACTTCAACCGCCAAGATGAAACCTACTATACCTATATCAGTGGCTTCGATGCCGAAAAAATGACTTTTAAGCGCCACACCGACAGCGCCTATTTTACTAACGCCTTAGAGGCGGCACGCTTCCTAGGGGCGCGGATTCTAGGGGAGGAGAACTTGGAGGAGGTTACCCCTGGTTTTTACTACCCGGCTGGTATAACCGGCACGATTTTACAGATAGTCGTTACTCCTACCTATAACGTAGAAGAAGACCGTTACACCGCAGCCTCTAAGCCGGCTAAACTGGCGGTATCCCCCGAAGTGCGTTCCCCTAATGTTAAACCCAACTACGGTAGAGGAGTTATCCCCCTCAGAGATGCCCTCTTTGAAATTTACCTAACCCAGACGGTCAACAGTGTCACCACCGGCGCCTGGCACCTAATTTCTGCCTCTAACACCGATGCCGTGTTAAAATGGAACGCCGAATTGAAAGGCTTGGAGCTGACTGCCGAGCTTTATAATCGGCTTTTAACGGTAGAGACCCAGGCAGGGAAGCACTGGGGGGTTATCTTAAGGGTGGCACCCGGGAAAAAGCCGGGATCACGTCCTTTTATGGTACCGCTCCTGCCTAAGCCTCAGCTGGTCAACGATGCCTCGGCTTATGTTACTTTAATGAACGATAAGCTGGTGGCGGTAAGCGGAAGCACCCTTCTGGAACATTATGTGGCAGGCAAATGGAAACGGGGCTTGCCTAAATTTACCCAGGGAACGCGGATAGAAACAACCCCTATCCGTATTGCTCCCAGCCCCAGCAATGCGCCCAGCGACCGGGGTTTCATCGAGGTAAGTGCCACGGGGATTATCAGTATGGGGCTCTTTCCTTCGGAGGTCGCCCCGGTAGACGCACCCCTCTGTGTCTCCTTTAACAGCAGTAAAGCTGCTCTCAACGGGTTAGTGGCGACTGCCAGGACTACCCAGGTAAGACCCTTCTACTACCAAAACAGCAATGTAAGTATTGAGGTAGCGGTGGTGGGGGTACCTGTCCAAAGCGGGATGATGCGGGTGGATGTGGTTTCGGCAGATGGGGAGATAGTAGCTACTACCACCCAAAGCAACCCGATAAATGTTGTCGCCAAACAGGGGATGGAAACCCTGATGATGTTTCACTTTACTATGCCGGGGAAGCATGTTGCCAACCTGGTGGTGCGCCTGAGCTTTGTGGCAGGGTGATAGAGGAGGGGCTTAATACCCTGTCTCCCTACTGCTAACTGCTAAGCTGGCGATGATGATGACCGCACCTATCGTGCCTAGAAGACCTAGGGTTTCCCCCAACCAGATCCAGCTAAACCCGGCGGCAAAGACCGGTTCCAGGATTAGGATCAGAGCTGTATTGCTGGCTGAAAGATGGCGCTGTGCCCAGGCTAACACCGAAAAAGCCAGAATGGTGGCGCCTACTGCCAAAAAGATAACCATACCCCAAACCTGCCAGGATAGCCCGTCGGCAGGCCAGCTTTCGTAAATTAACCCCATGGGCAAGTTAATTAGGGCAGTGAGTAGAAACTGTTGGGCAACAATGCTGGTTCGGGGGATATGCTCTGGAAGGCGGTCGAACAACAGGACATGGATAGCGAACATAAAAGCGCAAATAAAAATTAGGATGTCACCTAAGTTGAAATCCGGAGTTTCGGCCAAAATATTGGAGAGGCAAGCGAGACCGATGAGGGCCAGAGTAGCGCTGCCCAGGGCAATTTTGCTGGGACGAGTGCGAAACCACAAGGCCTGCAATAAGGGCACAAGAACGACAGAAAGGCTGGTATAAAAACCAGCCTTATTTGCTGTTGTCAAGTTAATCCCTGAAGATTGCGTAAGATTGGCTATACCTAAAGCCAGCCCTATAGGCAGGCTTAAACGCCAGGTGGCACGCCAGTGAGGGAGAATGGACTTGGCAAAAAAGAGTAACATGAGTAGTGCTGCCAGAGCAAAGCGCAGCGTT
>WREE01000142.1 GCA_009779515.1 Symbiobacteriaceae bacterium | reverse complement strand
GTTGGGGTTGCCGCTGTTGTTTCCGGGGCCTGCATTAGGGTTGGCAGGGTTGTTCCCGGGATCCGAGTTGGGGTTGCCGCTATTGTTACCAGGACCCGCATTAGGGTTGGCAGGGTTGTTCCCAGGATCCGAGTTGGGGTTACCGCTGTTGTTCCCAGGGCCTGAGTTAGGGTTAGTAGGGTTGTTACCGCTGTTGTTACCAGGACTTGAGTTAGGGTTAGTAGGGTTGTTGCCGCTGTTGTTCCCAGAGCCTGAGTTAGGGTTAGTAGGGTTGTTACCGCTGTTGTTCCCAGGACCTGAGTTGGGGTTAGTAGGGTTGTTACCGCTGTTGTTCCCAGGACCTGAGTTGGGGTTAGTAGGGTTGTTACCGCTGTTGTTCCCGGGACCTGAGTTAGGGTTAGTAGTGTTGTTGCCGCTGTTGTCCCCAGGGCCTGAGTTGGGGTTAGCTCTTCTGGTAGTACTTTCGGTAGGGGGAGAAGCAGGCGGCAAGGTGGGAACAAAGGTAGGTGGGTTGGTAAGCGGTACAGTTGCTGCTTGGGTAGGCGAGTTGGTGGGAGATAAAGTGGAAGGCACTGTAGGAAGCTCTGTAGAGGGGGAAGTGGTATCCTCCGTAAGCTCCGAGGGTGGAGAAAAAGGAGCTAAGGGGATTTCCTCAGAAGGAAAAGGGAGTAACTCTTCATCGTGATGCTGCTGCCTTACGCGCACTAAATCACTGAAGGACATGCCCAGAAGATCGTCGAGGCAGAGGGTTTGGTCTACCTCGATAAGCTGTTCAACTAAAAGTAGCTTGCCAGGGGACACCCCCATCTCTTCGGCTTTTATTAATAACGGTTCGTCGCAAAGGGTAACTAAGCAAGGAACCTCTGCTATCTCTCCTGCTTCGGCAGCTTTAAATAAAGTCGTAAAAATACTATGAGCTTTGGACTCATTCCCGGTAACCATAACCGATACCACCGGAAAATCTCCCTGAATGACCACGAACCCCTGCTGATTGGCCGCCCAAACAATCTCGCGCACTACCAGTTCCGGTGAACCTTGCAGATGTAGGCTACGAACAAGCCGAGTTCCGTCATCGTTTAAAGGTTCAGTTTTAATGAGCTTATCAAACCAGTTGAATACCAGATGGATACTGGGATTGATATCGAGGTAAACAGCATAGCTTTCCCTTTGCCACACCCAACCTACGGTGCTGACTAGCGCCAGACACAAGCCAGCTACCAAAGCTAATACTGCTCTAAAGGTAGCTTGGCTTTTTGGCGCATAACTGACCTCTTCGCCAATGGCTAAATGGGTATAGCCTTTGGCGAACCAGACACAACCGTCACGGTCTAGGAGATAGGAGCCACTGTTCTCGTGGCTCATGATTATTGCTTTCATAGTTATTGATCTACCGCCCATAATTAACATACTCCGAGAGGTAGGTGTAATCACCCATCTTGATAATAACCGATGCTAATAAGAAAATCCGCACGCGCTCGCATGTTTTATGGGGTAATCCGGTTAAGGCGGCAACAGCTTTTATGGGAAAATAGCGTTTAATTTGGATAGTTTGGACAATATCTGGTGTTTGGCAGATTTTTAGAACTGCACTTTTGCAATCCTCTAATAATCTTTTTTGTTTGGGAGAGTGTTGGCTAAGACTTTCCATGGTTATACCCCAAGTGGAGAGTTCGGCTTTGTATTGCTCAATCTCCTCCACCAGAGCTTCCCGAAACTGAGCTGCATCGTGGGCACGGTAAGAAAGGGTGCGTAAAGCCGCAGACTGGGCAGATTTAGGCTCTTCCGAGTTTTCGTCTAGTGGCACGGTCTCGATTTTAATCCGGTAGATACGACGCAGGTAATCTATACAGCGGTCGCTGACCACGCGGTTGGCAAAGGGATAAAAATGTCCTTTATTGACATCGTAGTTTTGGATAGCTTCGTGGAAAGCCTGCATGGCAATGCTCAACAGCTCATCTTGATGCTCTTCTCGGGAAATTCGAGCCGCATACTTTCGCGCTCGGGAGTTGAGAAAGGGCATAAACTCGGTAATGAGCGAATCAGCTTCTTCTCGAAGTTGCTGAGCCAGAACAGCTTTGCCATCTAAGGATAGACTATCTATAGTTACTTCGTCCAAGTCTCATCAACCTCGATTCTGCTACAGGTTTAAACTCTAGGCGGGAAGGGTTATGCTAACCTCCTGCATACCGCCTTTAGGGGAAAATAGCTTAAGGGTCAGTTCTTGGTTAGCCACTCCCCGGATAAGCCAGCTTATCTTCTTCTGTTGGGCAGCATTAGCCCCGGAGCGATATCTACCGGCTTCGAAGCTTCCTCCTACCGCGGCTCTACCCTCCAGCTGCGGAAGTTGCACCCGCCGCTCCCCTAGCAATAACTCTCCCCCGATGATCTCCACAAAGGACGGTTTTACCGCCTGGGTCTGTTTCCCCATCTGAGTAAGATAGGTAGCCAGATAACCGAGATTACTGACCTCCACACTAACCCGGTAACTGTTTGCTCCCACTTTGTCCACCTGAGGTACAGTTAGCTGCAGGCGGGGAAGCGCTTTGACGTGACGGTAAAAGAAGCGAGTTGTCTTTTGACACTCCTGTTCTAACAGGTGGACGGGGCAGTTGGTGGAGAGTAGCTTGCTGTCAAAACCACCTATTTCCACTTTTCCCAGTTGGGGGTGCTCCCAGGAGTGCCAGGGGATAAAACCGACACCCTGCATTTCCTTATCCAGCCAAGTCAACACTTTAGCGAAATCGTCGCTCTGCTCGCTGTCAGATTTATCCTTTCGCGGCCACATTTTCACTCCAGCACGGCTCCCTAAATCCCACAACTCCACTGTGTAACCGGGAATACCCAGGTGGGCATAGAGCCAATCATCGAAAGCGCCGCTCATAGGAGCTCCGGTGGGGTCAGCTAAGTAACCATCGTAGCAGTGAATGCAGGGATAGCCGGTCTCGTCGGTTGCCATAGCGCCAATTTCTTTGAAGATACGCATATCACCTTGGTCGCTTTGCCGCTCCGGCTTGGTGCTGGGAGGACGCAGGATGACGCCGCCGGTGGTATGCAGGGTGGAAACACCGCCAATGTTAGGATGGCTCATGACAAACTCGGCTAGAGCACGGGTTTCCGGCTCCGACAAGGGGTAGGGACCGGCACCCCCTTGCTTGGACTCTATCCCCCACTCTTCAGGATAGTTACGGTTTAAATCCATCCCCCACAGGGAGGGAGCTTGCTCGAAGCTGTAGCCATCGTACTCATGGATCATACCCTCCTGATAGATGGCATAGTATTCTCCTCCCTCTTCATCAGGGAGCCGTTTGAGCATTCTGCGGTTATCGGCAGGGTCTATGCGCCAAGTTCCTAACGGTGTGGCAACTCTCATGAGGGATATTTTTCCGTCACCGTTAATATCTTGAGGGGTTAAGCCAGGCAGAGGCTCCGCAAAAGGGTAGGCGCGAGGAACGGAACGCAGAGATGCCGGAGTGGTAAGATAGAGCTCGGCGCCATCGGGGGAGAGGCGGGGAAGTATATAGAAGGTATAGCGCTGCAATAGCTCGATAAAAGCAGGTTCCCTCGAACGGGTTAGCAGTTCATCGATAGCATATAGCGCCACCATGGAGCCGGTTACTTCACCCGCATGGTGGTTGCCATCGATTAAATAAGCAGGTTTGTGGTCAGCATCACCGGAGCTGCCGTCGGTAATGGTCATCAACCAAAGTTCTCTACCCTCTGGGGTGGTGCCAATACTGGCAAGCTTTGCCAATTGCGGGTTAGCGGCAGCTAACTGTTGCAGAGCCGCAGTTAACTCGGCGTAAAGATAATAGTGGTCATATTTGAGAAGCAATTAAACCATCTCCTATGTCAAAATATTCATGCCCAAAACTTGCGCTAACGGGATGGTTATCCCTAATTTACCTCCATACCTTGCCTGGGGTTGGACAAAGCAGCCAAGAGCAACTATGCCGTAAATGTTTAATGTATAGAATTTCCTAATTACAAACAACCTACAAGTTCGTCATAACTAAAAAAATATCCTTTGATAAAACGAGACGAAATGCGTAAAAATCTAGTTACCACTCAGCACCAAATAAAAGAGACTGGCTATATAGCCAGTCTCTGGAAGTTGAAGACAAACTCTTCAACCTCTCGCCTCAGAGCGCACTCTTAAGGCTTATAAGTTATTCTCTTACGGTAAAACCAAGCCTCTTTCGGGCCAGGGGTTTTGGGGATCGGCGATAAAGTTATATGCCAAGAGAGGCTGATTTAGGTATGTCCGAATGAGATTGGAAATGGTGGGAGCACAGGCATAGCTGCCGCTTCGTCCATTTTCTACAACCATCGCCAGAGCAATTTGCGGATTGGTAGCTGGTGCAAAAGCCGTAAACCAGGCGTGAGCGCGTTGGTCGAAGGGGTCATCTTCCCCAATTTGGGCAGTACCTGTCTTAGCCGCTACGCTAAAAGAAAGACCTTCCCATAGTTTTACCGGCTCCGTGAAAGCGCCAAAGTTGGCTTGATATGATGTGCCGCCAACTTTAGTTACCGCTACCAGACCATCATGAAGCGCTTTCCAGGTACTCTCCTGGAGATGCAACACCGTGGGTGCCTGGAGCGGCCTTTGCCAGACCACCGTGCCGCTGCTGGAAACGATTTTTTCCACCAGATAAGGGGTGCAGCGCTCCCCTTTGTTCGCAATTTGCATGGTCATAAGCGCCATCTGCAGTGGGGTAAAGGCATTGAAGGATTGTCCGATAGCGGTGGTAATTGTCTCTCCATCGTACCACTCATCGGTGAAAGAGAGCTCGTTATCGTATGCCCAGTTTTTATAAAGTATATTAGCCCGATGGGTCGATTCTATATCGCTTTCGGGAGCGTAAAGCAAATCGCGAAAACCGGTATCTTCACCTAAGCCAAAGCCAGCAGCGAAGGAATCGAGAAGTTGAATATCTAAACGGCGCCCCATCTCAAAGAAATAACAGTTGCAGGAATCACGCAAGGCTTGGACGCCGTTAACCGCTCCATGCGCGGAAGGGTAAACCCAGCAGCGGGGACGAAAGCCATCGGCGGCAAAATATTCGTAGACACCGGTACAGCGCACAGTCTCACTGAGGGTCACTACCCCACATTCTAAGGCTGCTGCCAAAGTCACCGGCTTATACACCGAGCCTGGCGGTAAAGCTCCCAGAATTGCCCGGTTGACCATGGGAGAGTGGTAGGCTGGGTTTTGGCGGAAGACTACCTCTCCGCTCTCTTCATCTACCTGCATTTCAAAGTAGAGTTCCCTGAGAGCCGGGTCTTTAAGAGATCCTGTTGACCAAGCGTTGGGGTTAAAGTCCGGATAACTGACCATCGCCAGCAACCGACCATCCTGAGGGTCTAGAGCTACCAGAGAGC